>JBKQRS010000416.1:0-2818 GCA_052143915.1 Bradyrhizobium sp. | reverse complement strand
GAAGACTCGCTGATCGTGGCTGCCTTGCACTGATGCAAATGCCGTCATTTGCACTGGTGCAAGAGAGGGTGCCATGTCGAGGGTTGAGGTGATCACGGGTCCGGAGCGGCGCCGCCGTTGGAGCGACGAGCAGAAGCGGCGAATTGTGGCCGAGGCATTTGGGCCTGGCGGGGTGGTGGCGGAGGTGGCGCGCCGGGCGGCGATTTGCGCCGGCCAGATTTATCGCTGGCGGAAAGAGCTGCGGGAGGCGACGCAAGGCTTTTCCGAGGTGATCGTGGCGGCGTCAGCCGATAGTAACAGACCGGTATCCGCGCCGGTCGAGATCAAGGCGGGCGACATTCATATTCGGATCGCGGCGACGGCGCCGCGCGATTTGGTTGGCTCGGTCATCAAGGCCCTGGCTTGCCGATGATACCGGTTCCTTCCGGGATCAGGGTATGGCTGGCAACCGGGCATACCGACATGCGCCGCGGCATGAACTCGCTCGCCTTGCTGGTTCAGGAAGCCTTCAAGCGCGATCCGCACGGGGGCGATCTTTACGTCTTTCGCGGACGCAGCGGCAAGCTGGTGAAGATTCTTTGGCACGACGGGCTGGGCATGTCGCTCTACGCCAAGCGGCTGGAGCGGGGTAAGTTCGTGTGGCCCTCCTCGGCCGATGGGGTGGTCGTGATCACGCCGGCGCAGCTCGGCTACATGCTCGAAGGGATCGATTGGCGCCATCCGCTGCACACTTGGCGGCCCGCGGCAGCCGGGTAAGTGCGACGGGTTGACTCACGTGGCTAATTCGGGTCCACGAATCACTACGATTGTGATGAGTGGTGTGCGTGACGGCGGCACCGGATCAACTCCCCGATGACGTGGATGCGCTGAAGACGGCGCTGGTTGAAGCGCGCGCCAAGCTCTCGGGCGCCGAGGCGTTGATCGAGCATCTTCAGCTGGTGATCGCCAAGATGAAGCGCGAGATATTTGGTCCGCGCTCCGAGCGCGGCCAGAGACTCCTCGATCAACTGGAGCTGCAGCTCGAGGAATTAGCCGCGGCGGCGGGCGAGGACGCGGCTAAGGCCGAGACGGCCGGCACCCAGGTTCAAAGCTTCACGCGGCGCGCAGCCACGCGCCGGAACTTTCCTGATCACCTGCCGCGCCGGCGGATCGTTCACCCCGCACCGACCTCGTGTCCGTGCTGCGGCAGTAGCAAGCTCTCGAAGCTCGGCGAGGATGTCACCGAGACCTTGGATGTGGTGCCGCGGCAATGGTTTGTGACCGAGCATGTGCGGGAGAAGTTCAGCTGCCGGGAGTGTGAGAAGATCAGCCAGCCGCCCGCACCCTTCCATGTGATCGCAAGGGGTTTTGCCGGGCCGAGCCTGTTGGCCATGATCCTCGTTGAAAAATACGCCAACCATCAGCCGCTCAACCGCCAGAGCGAGCAATATGCGCGCGAGGGGATCGAGATCTCGCTCTCGACCATGGCCGATCATGTCGGCGCCTGCACGGCGGTGTTGCTGCCGCTCTATGAGCTGATCAAATCCCATGTGTTCGCCGCGGAACGGATCCATGGCGACGACACCACGGTGCCGGTGCTCGCCAAGGTCAAGACCCGAACCGGACGGCTTTGGACCTATGTGCGCGACGATCGCCCTTTTGGCGGCAGAGATCCGCCGGCGGCGGTGTTTTTCTACTCGACCGATCGGACGGGCATCCACCCCGAGCAGCATCTCGCCGGATATTCCGGGATTCTTCAGGCCGACGCCTATGCGGGCTTCAACACGGTCTACAAACCGGACCGGAAGCCGGGCCCGATCCTGGAGGCGGCTTGCTGGGCGCATGGGCGACGCCACTTCTTCGAGCTCGCCGATATCGGATCGAAGGCGCGCAATGGGAAGCCGACCACGATCTCGCCGATGGCGTTCGAGGCGGTGCAAAAGATCGATGCGATCTTCGCGGCCGAGCGCTCGATCAATGGACTGTCGCCTGATAGGCGCCTTGCCGCGCGCCGGACGGAAATTGCGCCCTTGGTCGAAGACCTCGTCGGCTGGATGTCACGCGAGCGCGCCAAGCTCTCGCGCCACAACGCGGTCGCCATCGCCATGGATTACATGCTCAAGCGGATCGTCGCATTCACCCGCTTCCTCGATGACGGACGGATCTGCCTGAGCAACAACGCCGCCGAGCGCGCGCTGCGCGGGATCGCCCTGGGCCGCAAAGCATGGCTTTTTGCCGGCTCCGATCGCGGCGGACAGCGCGCGGCGATCATGTTTACGCTGATCCACACGGCCAAGCTCAACGGGGTCGATCCCCAGGCCTGGCTTGGCGATGTGTTGGCCCGCATCGCCGATCATAAGATCACCGATCTCGCCGCGCTCCTGCCGTGGAATTGGCGCCGCGTAACCCGCGTCGATGCCGCTGCCTGATCATCCCGGAGCAGAATCGAAAGAAGCCGTCCCCGCGGTCCTCAGCGGATGCTTACCATGCTCTGGCTTGTCCCTTCAGTTCTGGAGCCATCAATTGATGAACACGTCAAAACACAATTGATGGCCTTATTCCTTGTTAGTGCCGCATTGTTGTTTTGCATCGCCCGTTGGGGAAGCAATCTTTTGAAATGCGAAGAGCCTTAGAGTAGAAATGAAATAGGTTAGGCTACCATCCGAGCCGACTAAAAGAGTTGCGAACACCTTGGCGTGCTGCCGCGCGACTTTCCTGCTTATTTCATCCGCGGCGTCGATTAACTCGCGCGCGAACTCTTTCCAGAACGCGAAGAATAGGCGGATTACTAACGATAGCAGGAATTATCGGGTCATCATCTGGTTGGATCGCGCATAGA
>JBKQRS010000415.1:0-5286 GCA_052143915.1 Bradyrhizobium sp. | reverse complement strand
GTTCTCTTCCGTTGTCCGGAGTGGCAAGCAGCGCCAGCCGCTGCTGGCCGGAAAGGTCGAGGACATTATCAACACGGTGGTGCGGCAAATCGCCTTCTATACCTTCGAGCGCGCCGTCCACACCGAGCGGAAGAACGGCGAATTGACCGCCGAACGCATCGGCGAGATATGGCTCGGCGTGCAGGGCGAGAGCCTTGGCCCGGCCATCGATATCCGGCCGGGTTATGAGAATTTCTGGATGTATATCCCGCACTTCATCCATTCGCCGTTCTACGTTTACGCCTATGCCTTCGGCGATTGCCTCGTAAACTCGCTCTATGCGGTCTACGAAAACGCGCAAGGCGGTTTTGCCGAACGCTATCTGGCGATGCTTTCTGCCGGCGGCACCAAGCATTATTCCGAATTGCTCAAGCCGTTCGGGCTCGATGCCAAGGATCCCAAATTCTGGGACGGCGGGCTGTCGGTGATCGCGGGCATGATCGATGAGTTGGAGGCGATGGGCTGAGGCCGGGCAGGGCGTAAAACATCTGTTGAACGGGGCGTCATTTTCTGTTATACGTTTTGTATAACGGAGTTTGCGCCATGAGCGAAATGCCACGAAATACCGCTGAAGGTGAATTCATCCAGATCAAGAAGATCGGCAATTCGCTGGGTCTCATATTGTCGAAAGATCTTCTCGCTCGGCTCAAACTGAAGGAAGGCGACAAGCTCCATATCGTCGAGCAGACCGAGCGCGGCATCAAGCTCTCGCCGTATAACCCGAAGCACGCTAAGGCGATGGAAATCGCGCGGCGTTCGTTCAGCACCTATGCGGACACCTATAAGGCTCTTGCAAAATGAAGGAGCCGATCTGGCTGGACGTGGAGATCATGGTTGATCTCCATGCCGAGCAGCTTGCTCTGTTCGGAGGCCCTGACGGTATTCGTGACCAAGGCATGCTGGAATCCGCACTCGGCCGTCCCGTCAATAAATTTGCTTACGGCGAAACTGACCTTGCTGCACTTGCAGGGGCGTATGCCTTCGGCATTGCCCGAAACCATCCTTTTGTCGATGGCAATAAACGCGCAGCCTTCGGCGCGCTGATTGTATTTCTGGGCCTCAACGACATCGATTTTATGGTGCCCCCGGAAAGCGCGACCGCAATGATTCTCGCGCTCGCAGCGGGAGAGGTGAACGAAGAGGGCCTCACCCGCTGGATCCGAGACAATTGGCCGTCCGAATGACCCGATAAGCCGGGCAAAGCCGCCCCTCCGGCGTTGCCCTCCCGTTGGGATTGCGGTAATTCGACGGCGAGACGCGAACACTCACCGGGGAGACCGATGGCAGAACATAGCGAAGTGGCCTACACGACCGCTGACGGCAACGATTACGTGGCCCATGAGCAGACCTATGAGGGCTTCATCAAGCTCGTGAAGTACGGCACCGCCGCCGTGGTCTTCATCGTCGCCATGATGGCGATATTCCTGACCTGATGCATCGACGTCCGTGCCGCCGACCGGCGGCGCGATCTTGAGAGACCCACCGCGTTCCGGTCGCAAGACCGGTTCCATCCTTGCGAAATCAAGCGCTAGTTGCGCGCGCGAGCTTCCCGCGCCGCCGGAGGCCATATGAAGATTGCCGTCGCCAAGGAAATCGATCCGTCCGAGCCGCGGGTCGCCGCTTCGCCCGATACCGTGAAAAAATTCAAGGCGCTGGGCGTCGATGTCGCCGTCGAGCCGGGCGCGGGCATCAAGTCGGGCTTGCCGGATTCGGAATTCACCGCGGCCGGTGCCACCGTCAGCGCCGACGCTGTCAAGGACGCCGACATCGTCATCAAAGTGAAGCGGCCGGAAGCTTCGGAACTTGACCACTACAAGCGCGGCGCGCTCGTCATCGCCATCATGGACCCTTACGGCAACGACGCCGCGCTCAAGGCGATGGCGGACGCGGGCGTCTCGGCGTTCGCGATGGAATTGATGCCGCGCATCACCCGCGCCCAGGTGATGGACGTGCTGTCGAGCCAGGCCAATCTCGCCGGCTACCGCGCGGTGATCGAGGCCGCCGAGGCCTTTGGCCGCGCCTTTCCGATGATGATGACGGCGGCGGGCACGATCCCGGCGGCGAAGGTGTTTGTGATGGGTGTCGGCGTCGCCGGCCTGCAGGCGATTGCGACCGCGCGGCGGTTAGGGGCCGTGGTTACCGCCACCGACGTGCGGCCCGCGACCAAGGAGCAGGTCGAAAGTCTCGGCGCCAAGTTCCTTGCCGTCGAAGATGAGGAGTTCAAGAACGCCCAGACCGCCGGCGGCTACGCCAAGGAAATGTCGAAGGAGTATCAGGCCAAGCAGGCCGCGCTCACCGCCGAGCATGTCAAGAAACAGGACATCGTCATCACCACGGCGCTGATCCCGGGCCGTCCGGCGCCGAAGCTCGTCAGCGCCGAGATGGTGAAGTCGATGAAGCCGGGCTCGGTGCTGGTCGATCTCGCGGTCGAGCGCGGCGGCAATGTCGAAGGCGCAAAGCCCGGCGAAGTTGCCGACGTTGGCGGTATCAAGATCGTCGGCTTCACCAATGTGGCGGGCCGCGTCGCCGCCTCGGCCTCGAGCCTTTATGCGCGCAATCTGTTTTCCTTCATCGAGACCCTGATCGACAAGGCCAGCAAATCGCTCGCCGTCAACTGGGATGACGAACTGGTCAAGGCCACCGCGCTGACCAGGGACGGCGCCGTCATTCATCCGAACTTCCAGCCGAAGGCATAAGGAGAGCCGCCATGGATCATATCGCTCAGGCCGTCGATCCCTTCGTGTTCCGGCTTTCGATTTTCGTGCTCGCCGTGTTCGTCGGCTATTTCGTGGTGTGGTCGGTGACGCCTGCGCTGCATACGCCGCTGATGTCGGTGACGAACGCGATCTCCTCGGTGATCGTGGTCGGTGCGCTGCTCGCGGTCGGCGTCGGGATGATCTCCAGCGGAAGCGGCTGGGCGCGCGGCTTCGGCTTCGTCGCGCTGATCTTTGCCTGCGTGAATATCTTTGGCGGCTTCCTGGTCACCCAGCGCATGCTCGCGATGTACAAGAAGAAGACCAAGTGAACGGCGTGCACCTCGTGGTGACGAAGACAATGGGGGCCTTGAGATGAACGCCAATCTGTCTGCAGTTTTGTACCTCGTCGCAGGGGTCCTGTTCATCCTGTCGCTGCGCGGCCTGTCGAGCCCGGCGTCGAGCCGCCGCGGCAATTTCCTCGGCATGGCCGGCATGGCGATCGCGGTTGGAACCACGCTCGCCAGCCACCCGCCGGCCGACGGCATCGCCTGGCTGCTTGTCGTGCTTGGCGTCGCCATTGGCGGGTCGATCGGCGCGGTGATCGCGCGCCGGGTGCCGATGACGTCGATGCCCGAGCTCGTCGCCGCGTTCCACTCGCTGGTCGGCATGGCCGCCGTGCTGGTGGCGGCCGGCGCCTTCTACGCGCCGGAGGCCTTCGACATCGGCACGCCCGGCAACATCCATCCGCAAAGCCTGGTCGAGATGTCGCTCGGCGTCGCCATTGGTGCCTTGACCTTCACCGGCTCGGTGATCGCATTCCTGAAATTGTCCGCCCGCATGAGCGGCGCGCCGATCATTCTGCCGGCGCGCCACGTCGTCAACATCGTTCTCGCGCTCGCGCTGGTGTTCTTCATCGTCCATATGGTGATCTCCGTCAGCGCGATCGACTTCTGGCTGATCACTGTCATTGCGCTCGCGCTCGGCGTCCTCATGATCATCCCGATCGGCGGCGCCGACATGCCGGTCGTGATCTCGATGCTGAACTCCTATTCCGGCTGGGCTGCCGCCGGCATCGGTTTTACCCTCGGCAATTCCGCGCTGATCATCACCGGCGCACTGGTCGGATCATCCGGCGCGATCCTGTCCTACATCATGTGCCACGCGATGAACCGCTCCTTCATCTCGGTCATCCTCGGCGGCTTTGGCGGTGAGAGGGCTGCCGCGGGCGCGGGCGCCGGTGGCGAAGTACGGCCGGTGAAACTCGGCTCGGCGGATGACGCCGCCTTCATCATGAAGAATGCGCAGAAGGTCATCATTGTGCCCGGCTACGGCATGGCGGTGGCGCAGGCGCAGCATGCGCTGCGCGAGATGGCCGACCAGCTCAAGAAGGAAGGCGTCGAGGTGAAATACGCCATTCACCCCGTCGCAGGCCGCATGCCCGGCCACATGAACGTACTGCTCGCCGAGGCCAACGTGCCCTATGACGAGGTGTTCGAGCTCGAGGACATCAATTCGGAATTTGCCCAGGCGGACGTCGCCTTCGTGATCGGCGCCAACGACGTCACCAATCCGGCGGCGGAGGAAGACAAGACCTCGCCGATCTACGGCATGCCGGTGCTGCAGGTATGGAAGGCCGGCACCGTGATGTTCATCAAGCGCTCGCTCGCGTCGGGCTATGCCGGTATCGACAATCCCCTGTTCTACCGCGACAACACCATGATGCTGCTCGGCGACGCCAAGAAGATGACCGAGAATATCGTCAAGGGAATGTGAGGCCGCGCCATGGCCTTGAACAAGGCGTGGCATCAGTCAAATCGCATGCCGCCCAAGGCGACGCGGGAGCAGCGTATCAGGTGGCACGCCGCGCATGCGATGGCATGCGGATGCCGTGCCGTCCCCGAAAGCATCAAGAGCGACGTTGAAAAGCTCGCAAAGCCGCATCGGAAGGGAACGTAAAGCCAGGCCGTGGCGCGCCGTCATGACGGGTCGCCGGTCATTGTGCCTTAAGGATGCAGACCCATGAGTACGCACGGACCGATGCCCCGATCGGCGTGGATTTTCCCCGCGCTTTCCGTCCTGCTGTTCGCGGGCGTCACCGCGCTCGGCTACACCTTCGCGCCATCGGGTCCGGGGCTGGTGTTCGCGGCGGTGCTGCTGGTGATCCTGTTCGGCACGGTGTTCGCGGCCGTTCATCATGCCGAGGTGATCGCCGAGCGGATCGGCGAGCCCTATGGCACGCTGCTTTTGACACTGGCCGTCACCATCATCGAGGTGGCGCTGATCGCCACCATCATGCTGGGCGAAAAAGCGGTGACGACGCTGGCGCGCGATACCGTCTTTGCGGTGGTGATGATCGTCTGCAACGGGCTGGTCGGCAGCTGTATCCTGGCCGGCGGCCTGCGTTATCGCGAACAAGATGTGCAGGTGAGCGGATCGAACCTCTATCTCAGCGTCCTGGCGGTGCTGGCGACGATCACGCTGATCATGCCGAATTATACGCTGACGACGCCGGGGCCGGTCTATTCGGCGGGCCAGCTCGCCTTCGTCAGTG
>JBKQRS010000414.1:0-2520 GCA_052143915.1 Bradyrhizobium sp. | reverse complement strand
TCTGCTGTTGCCATGACCGCGCTGGCACTGCTAGCGGTCGGACCCTCGATCCGCCTGATCCGATGGCTTGCTGCCTCCTACAATGCCAGAACCACAGCGCCCCGCAACCGGATCTTGCGGAATTTCTGGGAACTCCAGCACTCGGGCATCCTGAATGCCGGCTTGGCGCGTCGCCTCGTAATGCTCTCGGTAGGCCGCTTTGTCGTTGTTGTGCTGATGTCGATTCAGACTGCGGAAGCGATCGGCGTGCACATTCCTTTATGGCAGATGGCGGCGGCGATACCATTTGTCATCTTTGCGTCTGTTATTGCGTTGACTCCGGGCGGACTAGGTGTGAACGAGTTGACCGCAGTGACCGCGCTCAAGGTTTTTGGAACGCCCTTGGCGGTTGGGGCACAGTGGGCTCTGGCCAATCGAGTCCTTCTGGCGGTGTCCTATTTTTTGGTCGCGACATGCGCTGCGATCATGCTGGGTGCCGGAAGAATCATGGCTCCACGCACGCGTGATGCGAGGCAGGACCGCTAACAATAGAGAGAGAAGCCGTTGCAGACCAATGCCAGTCCTCATGATAGAGTCAAATCGCGCTGAGAAAAGCTGCGAACAGCGCCGATGTGAGGACGCCGGCGCGAGTCGAAATGCGAATCGACAACGGTGCGAAATTCAAGTCAATAGCAAGGTTAGACCAACATGCGTCCCGGCCCACTAATTAGGCGATTGTTCGGCCCATACGAGCGCGGCGTGGCAGAGGCCTATCGCCGGATTTTTATCGATCTTGACGCACTTGCCGATCTTATGATCACATGGGTACCTCAGGCGCGGAAAATTTTGGAGGTTGGCTGCGGCGAAGGCGCCATGACGGAGCGAATCGCCCGGACCTACCCGGCTGCTGCGGTGACGGCCATTGATATTATCCCAAACGTTGGGCGGCTTTTCCGAGGCCGCACCTCCGACGTGACGTTCTGCCAGGAAACAGTCGCGGACGCAGCCGGCCGCGAACCGGCGTCCTTCGACCTCGTCGTCCTGTGCGACGTAATGCACCATGTGCCTGCGGATGCCCGCCGATCGCTAATAGGTGCGATCGATCAAGCTATGGGACCGAACGGGAGCCTGCTCTTCAAGGATTGGGTGATCTCCCCCACTCCTATTCATTGGCTTTGTGGCGCGTCTGACCGTTACCTGACAGGCGACGACGTTGCGTATTTCACGATGGACGGCATCAACGCCCTGGTGACCGGCGTCTTTGGCCCCGGCGCGATCCGCCGCACCGGCACGGTAGAACCATGGCACAACAACGTGGCCGTTCTGGTTCAACGATCTTCGGCTCAACGATCAGATCAACCGTTTTCGGCGGATACGGGAAATAGGTGACGAGAGCCGTGGCTAGGATACGGAGCTAAGGCTCTGGCGGTACTTATTAGGATACCCAATGAATCCTTCCCTATCAGTTATCATGCCGACGTACAACGGCGAACGGTTCATCGCCGCCGCGCTCGAAAGTGTGCGTGGGCAACACGACGGGATTGAGTTGGTGATTGTCGATGACGGCTCGTCAGATCGTACTCTCGATATTGTTCGCGACTTTGCCAAAAGTCTTCCGATTCGACTGATTACTCCCGGCAGAATCGGAAACTGGGTGGCCGCCACTAATCTTGGTTTGCGGGAAGCCACAGGCAATTGGGCCTGCTTTCTTCATCAGGATGACCTTTGGCTTCCGGGCAGGATTGCGAGACTGCGGGGTGAGATGGAGAGCGCTGAAAGCGCGCTCGTACTTCACAATGCGATGTTCGTGGGTCCAAATGGACAAGGGCTCGGACCTTGGACCTGCCCGCTTCCGGAAGGTGTTGTGCCGCCGGATCAATTCCTAGAACACCTTCTCGTTCAGAACTTCATTGCGATACCGTCGCCGGTGTTCCGGCGAAGCGCTGCGATTGGCTCCGGTGGATTGGATGAGGCGCTCTGGCATTCGGCGGATTGGGATCTTTGGCTTCGACTTGGAGCACTGGGCCCAGTGCGCTTTATCGCCGAAACATTGAGTGCTTTTCGCGTCCACCCCGCATCGCTAACAGTGGCTCGTAAGCTGCTACCAAATGAATGGGAACAGCAGTTGACCACGGTACTTGAACGCCACCTGCGAAATTGGCCTTTTCCGAGAAAACTCAGTGCATCGGTGGAGCGGGCTGCCATGGCGTCGATCGCGGTGAATTCTGCCCTATCGGCTGCCCTTCGCAGAGAACCTGCGATGCCTTCGGCGGTTCTTCTTAAGCTGCTCGCGGTCGGCCCTTCGGGGTGGCACAGATACCTGAGGGATTCGCGGATTATGCAGCGCGTCACATCGCGACTTAAAGTGCAGCAGCTGGCAAGGCCTTGGAGTTGATGCGTTACACTGGCGTTTGTGAACTCATATATGATTTGTGAACTCATATATGAAAGGTAATCTCGCTCCTTGAGCCTCGAAACCTACGATCGACTTTGGACTGAAACCTGGGGGGACCAGCAGACCTTTGGTCCGGTGCACCGCCG
>JBKQRS010000413.1:0-5547 GCA_052143915.1 Bradyrhizobium sp. | reverse complement strand
AGCGCGCCGACGGCGGCGACCATTACCGCCATGGGGTGCGCGTCGAGGCGAAACGCCTGGAAGAACCGCGCCATCTGCTCGTGAATCATGGTGTGGTGGATCACGCGGTTATCGAAATCGGCCTTCTGCGCCTTGGTCGGCAACTCGCCATAGAGCAGCAGATAGCAGGTCTCCAGGAAGTCGCCGTGTTCGGCGAGCTGTTCGATCGGATAGCCGCGGTATTCCAGGACGCCGGCGTCGCCGTCGATGTAGGTGATCTTTGACTGGCAACTGCCGGTGGAGGTGAAGCCGGGGTCATAGGTGAACATCCCGGCCTGGGCGTAAAGTTTGCCGATGTCGATGACATCTGGCCCAACGGAGCCGCTCAAAATCGGGAAATCATAGGTCTTGTTGCCTACCGTCAGTGTTGCGGTTTTGTTTTGGGATGTTGCGTCCATCGTGAAGTCCCCGATGAGATCGTTGCGAAAACCGGCGACCGAGCGCGCCATGCCGAGGGGATGGCGAGGGAAGCCGGGTATTCTAAAGAAGCCGGCTAAATGGGTAGCTTATTGCAGTGTGCGCTGCAAGATGGCGACGCCTAGGCCTCAAGTAGGGATCTGATCGCCGAGCCGGGCGAGGCATTCCTGCCGCCCGAGTACCGCCAGGACGTCAAATATCCCCGGTGACGTGGTGCGTCCGGTCAGGGCGGCACGGAGCGGCTGGGCGACCGCGCCAAGCTTGAGGCCGTTCTGCTCGGCGAATGCCCGCATCGCCGCCTCGGTGGTTTCCGCCGTCCAGTCCGTGACCGTATCGAGGGTTGCGCGAAGTTTGCCGATCAGCTCCCGGGTTTCCGGCGTCAGCAAAGCTGCCGCCTTCGGATCAATCTCGAGCGGCCTGTCGGCAAAGATGTAGTATGCGCTGTCGATCAGCTCGATCAGTGTCTTGGCGCGCTCCTTTAGGCTCGGCATCGCCTGCAGCAATTGCGCGCGCGTGGTCTCGTTCAGCTTGGCCTTGAGATCGGGGCCGTTGGGGACATAATCCAGCACCCGCTCGAACATATTCACGAGGGTTTGATCGTCGGAATGGCGGATGTAGTGGCCGTTGAGGTTTTCCAATTTGGCGAAATCGAAGCGCGCGGCCGAGCGGCCGACGCCTGACAGGTCGAACGCGGCGATCATTTCCTCGGTCGAAACTATCTCCTGGTCACCGTGGCTCCATCCGAGCCGGACCAGGTAATTGCGCAACGCGGCCGGCAAATACCCCATGGCCCGATAGGCATCCACCCCCAGCGCGCCATGGCGTTTGGAGAGTTTCGATCCATCGGGACCATGGATCAGGGGAATATGGGACATGCTGGGGATGCCCCAGCCGAGCGCATCGTAGATCTGCTTCTGACGTGCGGCGTTGATCAGGTGGTCGTCGCCGCGAATGATATGCGTGACGCCCATGTCGTGGTCGTCGACCACGACGGCGAGCATGTAGGTCGGATTGCCGTCACCACGCAGCAGCACGAGATCGTCGAGGTTTTCGTTCTGCCAGACTACGCGGCCCTGAACCTGATCCTCGATCACGGTCTCCCCGGTCTGGGGCGCCCGGAGCCGGATCGTGGGCTTCATGCCCGGCGGCGCTTCGGAAGGGTCGCGGTCGCGCCACAGGCCGTCGTAGAGGCGCGTACGGCCTTCGGCGCGGGCCTTCTCGCGCATCGCCGTGAGTTGCTCTGGAGTAGCGTAGCAGCGATAGGCCTTGCCGCTGGCCAGCAGGGTTTCCGCAACCTCGCGGTGGCGCGCGGCGCGGCTGTACTGGTAAATGACCTCGCCGTTCCAATCGAGTTCGAGCCACCGCAGCCCGTCCAGGATTGCGGCGATGGCCGGTTCGGTCGACCGTTCCCGATCGGTATCCTCGATACGCAGCAGCATCTTGCCGCCGCGGCCGCGCGCGTAAAGCCAGTTGAACAGCGCCGTGCGGGCCCCTCCTATATGGAGAAAGCCAGTCGGCGAGGGAGCAAAGCGCGTGACGATTGGGTCGGTCATTTACGGCGATAGTGGGGAAAGCGGGATACGCCCTGACGGCGCGGAGGGTGTATAGCAGGAACCGGGCATAACTAAAGCCTTCCTTGGGACGAGCGGATTTGGCAGATAGACCGTTGATTCCCGAACAGGAAACAAGAATGACCATAGAAACGGTGGCGGCAGAAGCGGGGCGCGATTTCATTCGCGACATCGTCCAGGCCGATCTCGACGCCAAAAGACACAGCCAGATCGTGACGCGCTTTCCGCCGGAGCCGAACGGTTACCTGCATATCGGCCATGCCAAGTCGATCGCGCTCAATTTCGGCATCGCGCAGGAATTCTCCGGACGCTGCCACCTGCGGTTCGACGATACCAACCCGACCAAGGAGGAGCAGGAATATATCGATTCAATCCAGGCCGACGTGAAGTGGCTGGGTTACGACTGGGGAAAATACCTGTTTTATGCCTCGGATTATTTCGAGCAGCTTTACCTATGGGCGGAAGGCCTCATTGGCGCCGGCCTCGCCTATGTCGACGACCAGTCGCAGGAGGAAATCAGGATCCGGCGCGGCACGCTCACCGAACCCGGCCAGAACAGCCCGTATCGTGACCGCTCGGTGGAGGAAAACCTCGACCTGTTCCGCCGCATGAAGGCGGGTGAGTTCCCGAACGGCGCGCGCGTGCTGCGTGCCAGGATCGATATGGCTTCCGGCAATATCAACCTGCGCGACCCCGTGCTCTATCGCATCCTGCACGCCACCCATCCGCGCACCGGCGACAAATGGTCGATCTATCCGAGCTACGACTATGCCCACGGACAGTCGGACGCGATCGAGGGCATTACGCACTCGATCTGCACGCTGGAGTTCGAGGACCACCGGCCGCTCTACGACTGGCTGCTGGACAAGCTGCCGGTGCCGTCGAAGCCGCATCAGTATGAGTTCGCGCGCCTCAATCTGACCTACACGCTGCTCTCCAAGCGGGTGCTGACGGAACTCGTGCGCGGTGGCCATGTCGCCGGCTGGGATGACCCGCGGATGCCGACGATTGCCGGCCTGAAGCGGCGCGGGGTACCGCCGGCGGCGATCCGGGAATTCGTCAAACGCATCGGCGTTGCCAAGGCCAACAGCGTGGTCGATGTCGGCATGCTGGAATTCTGCATCCGGGAAATCCTCAACAAGACGGCGCAGCGGCGGATGGCCGTGTTGCGGCCGCTCAAGCTCGTGATCGATAATTACCCCGAAGGCCAGATCGAGGAGATCGAAGCCATCAACCATCCCGACGATCCCGCGGCGGGCACCCGCCGGATTGCGTTCGGCCGCGAGCTCTACATCGAACGCGACGATTTCATGGAAAATCCGCCGAAGAAATTCTTCAGGCTCTCGCCCGGTACCGAAGTGCGGCTGCGTTATGCCTATTTTGTCACCTGCCGCGAGGCGGTAAAGAATGCCGCAGGCGAGGTCATTGAGTTGCGCTGCACCTACGATCCCGCCACGCGCGGCGGCAACGCCCCGGACGGCCGCAAGGTCAAGGCGACCATGCATTGGCTGTCGGCGGCGCAGTCGAAGCCTGCAGAAATCCGCATCTACCATCCGCTGTTTGCCAAACCCGATCCCGACGCGGCCGATTTTGCCGCCGATCTCAATCCGCAATCGCTGGAGGTCTTGAAGGACGCCCGTGTCGAGCCTTCGGTCGCCGCGTCCAATTCGCACGACGTCATGCAGTTCGAGCGGCAGGGCTATTTTGTGCGCGACAGGGATTCGACGGCGGACCATCCGGTATTCAACCGAACCATTGGCCTGCGCGATAGCTTTGCGAAGGAAGTCGGCAAGGGCTAGGGCAACTGTGGTGGAGAGGGGTTCTCCACCTGTAGTGCGGCTAACGCCTGGGCGCGTCAGCCCTGGAACTGGTGTTCAGCCCCAGCCCTGAAAGCCGGGCGCGGAGCGATTGTTCGGCAAGCCGGTCCTTGGCCTTTTCTTCGATCAGCAAATTGATGAATGCCATTCGCTTCGGCTCATCGTCGGCTTCCGCCAGCAATCTGCGATAGCGATCGAAACTATATCCAGCGTCAAAACCAATCATCGCGCGCCGCCTGGCACTCAACCTGTCCGCGAACAGTGTCATGCAGCCGGCGTGAGCGCGCAAGACCTGACTTGATCGATCCGCGTCTGGCTGCATCAACGCTGTGGATAACCAAACAGGCTTTGCACGCCGCCCGAATCGAACCGGGAGGCCATTCGAAATCTCACCTCAATCGCGGACCTCAAGACGGGTTCCTGCGGGGAACCCGGTCAGGCCAGGCGCTCGCGGATTTCGTCGCGCATCTTTTCGCGGAAAGCTTCCCTGCGGGCAGGCCGTTCCTTCTCATCGACATCCCACCGATCGAAGATGTTGAAGTTTTCCAGGATCGGATGGCGATCGCTGGCCATGGCCAGAATAAGAAGGAGTTTTCCCGCCGGTCCGCTGGGGCCGGTCACTTCCCATCTGCGTATGGTGTCGGGGCCATCGCCGGGTTCCAGCCCGCAAAGCCTGGCCATGTCGGCGGCGGACAGCGGCCGGCCGATCGCGTCACCAAGGTCCTGGCGAAGTTGTTTCAATTCCGGGCCTGTCACGGAGGCTGTTTCCTGAGCTGGAGGCGGCCGTCGAATTTCCTGTGTGATGGTGCATTCGAAGCGGCGGAATGCGGCTCTTAGCAGAAGAGCGCGTTGGCGCGATACGTTTCGCCAAGGAGGCCCCTGGCGAACCCAGTCTTGTTTTCACAAGAATTTCGGCTTTTCCGGGGATTCTGCATCCGTTCGGCTTTTGCCGGCGTGACACGTCAGGGTAGCATAGCCTTCCGGCACGTAGCGTAGGGTAACCGGATGGCAGAACGGGGCAGGGGTCCGGGCCGGGCGCAAGGAATTGCGGGAACCTGGCCGCCGCGGAGCACAGCGCGGGCGGGTGGCTTTGCGCCAAGCGGTTTTGGCGCGTGGTCGACCTTCCTCGACAGGCTGCGCGAATGGGTTCGCGCCGAAGCTGGCGCCGGCCGTTTGGTGCCCTGGGTGCCGGTCGCCTTCGGCACCGGCATCGCGTTCTATTTCGCCGCGGATCGTGAACCGGTGCTGCCGGTTGCCGCCATCGCCGCGATCGGGCTTTGCGTGGCGGCGTTCCTGCAAAAGATATTTCCAGCCGCCGTGATGGTCGCTGCCTTGGCGGCGGGTTTCGCGACGGCGACATCGAAGACGGCATGGATCGCGCACGGTGTGTTGGCGAGGCCGGCTTATTCCGTGTCGCTTTCGGGTTTTGTCGAGACCCGCGACATCCGCGAACGCACCGACCGGTTGGTGTTGCGCGTCACCCAGATGGACGGTCCGCGCATCCAAACAAGACTCGAGCGGGTTCGGTTGTCGGTACGCAAGGGCACCGCGCCGGCGGTCGGCAGCTTTGTCGAATTGAAGGCACGGCTGCAGCCGCCGCTCGCCCCGCTGCGGCCGGGCAGCTACGATTTCAGCCGGGATATGTTTTTTCAGGGCATTGGCGCCTCCGGCTTTGTCACCGGCGGCATCAAGACCGTCGAGCC
>JBKQRS010000412.1:0-3551 GCA_052143915.1 Bradyrhizobium sp. | reverse complement strand
CGTGGCGCGCGGCCTGCAGGGGCTCGGCGGCGGCGGCATTCTGCCGATCGTGCAGACCGTCATTGCGGACGTCGTTACGCCGCGCGAGCGCGGCCAGTACCAGGCCTATTTCAGCGGCGTATGGATGGCGGCCGGCATCGGCGGACCCATCCTCGGGGGCGTCTTCGCCGAACACCTGCATTGGTCGATGATCTTCTGGATCAACGTGCCGCTCGGGCTTGCATCGCTGGCCATGCTGCTGCCGAAAATGGGAAAAATCCCGGTATTCCACCGTAGGCGCAAGGTCGACTGGCTCGGCGGCGTGCTGCTGATGGCCGCTGCCGTGGTGTTCATGCTGGTGCTGACGTGGGGCGGCAACCGCTATCTCTGGCTGTCGCCCGTGATCGTGGCGATGGTCGGTTCGTCGGTCGCGCTTGCGCTCACATTCGTGTGGCACGTCGGGAAGACCGAAGAGCCTTTCCTGCCGCTGCCGCTGATGGGCGGAAAGGTCGTGCCCTATGCGATGGCTTGCGGCGGCTTCGCGATGGGCGCGATGCTCGGACTGACCGTGCATCTGCCGCTCTACTACGAGGTGGTCTATCATCTCAGCGCCAGCGAGGCAGGGCTTGCGCTGATCCCGCTGGCGGCCGTGTCGACCGGCGGCGCTGCGATAGCCGGCCGAACCATGGCGCGCGCAAAACATTACAAGCGGGTGGCTATCGTCGGGACGTTGTGCGCGGCGCTGGCGGGAAGCGCGCTTGCGCTTTTTGCCATGCCGCTGTGGCTATTGCTGGTGCTGTTGTCGGTGTTCGCGCTGGGCCTCGGCACTGCGTTTCCGGTCAGCACGGTTTCGGCGCAGAATGCCGTGGCGCGGTCGCAGGTCGGCACGATTACCGGGGCGACAAACTTCTTCAGGGCACTGATGGCATCGTTCACCGTGGCCGTGTTCAGCGCGATCCTGCTGATGGCGCTTGGCGCGGATATCTCGCTCGGCGGCGAGCATCGCGGTCCGGTGAGTTCGATCCCGGTCGCCGATATGGTCGCTGCATTCCGCTATGTGTTCGGCGCCGCCGTGGCTCTGATGGTGGGCGCATCGCTGTCCATGGCCCTGATGGAGGAAAAGCCGCTCGCCGGTCCCGCAAGGCCGGTCGAAATGGCGGAGTAGGTTGCCGCGGTGACCTATCAATCGGCCCGAAATTCATCTATCAGCGGCCCGAACCCTGTCTGACCCAGAATCTGCAAGGAGCCGGCCATGAGCAAACCCACCGTCGAACAGATCCGGCTGGGCACCGAAGGCATTGCCTTCTGCATCGCGCGGACCCTGATCGAGCGTGATCCGTCGTTGAAGGCGCCGATGCGCGCCAACCTGCGCAAGATGTGGGAGCTTCTGGAGGAGCGCGAAGATCACGGCGCCGCCGACATGGTCGACACCATGATCAAGGCGCTGAACGACCCCGCGTTCTTCAAGCCGTAAGCCCGCGGCTCATCCTATTCCGGCCAACTGTCTGCGTCAGGTCGCAGGTTCAGCCGGATCCCTCCAGCGCCCGTCGCAGCCGGCGGATAATGACGCCGCGGGCGCGGTCATCGGCCGCGGCCCCGATCTGGTCGTTGATGTCGAGCACAAGCCTTGACATCTCGTTGTGCCAATCGAGATGGGTGACCGCTTCAGGGGCAAGGCGGCGCCGGTGTGCGACTTCCAGCAGCGTGGGCGCCGGCGTCGAAAGCTCGTATATGTCGTCAAGCACCGGCTGAAACAGTTTTGCCGCCGGAACGATCCGCTCCGAGAGGCGCTCGGCCAGACCCGCGATCGCCTGCTCCTCGCCATGGACGAGGAAGACGCCTCTTTGAATCGGGCGGCGCGCAGCGATCCATCGCGTAATTTCGGATCCGTCAGCATGGCCTGAATATTCATCCATCATGCGGATGCGGGCGGCCACCCTGATCTCATCGCCCTGGATCCGGACCGCCTTGGCGCCTTCCTGAAGGAATCGGCCGAGGGTGCCATGCGCCTGATAACCGACCAGCAGCACGGTGCCACGGCTGTTCCAGAGCCATTGCTTGAGGTGATGCCGGATCCGCCCGGCGTCGCACATGCCGCTTGCGGCGATGATGATATGAAAACCGGTCAGCTTTGCGATCGATTTGCTTTCGTCGACGGTCTCGGTAAATCGCAGATGCGACGAGCTGAACAGGCGATTGACGTCGATGTTCACGTCGAGGCTCGCGGCGTTTTTCCGGAAAACCTCCGTTGCGTGGATCGCCAGCGGTGAATCAAGAAATATCGGCGCTGACGGGATCTCGCCGCGTTCCATCAGATCAACGAGATCGACGATCAATTCCTGGGTGCGTTCAACCGCGAAAGCGGGGATGAGCAGGGCGCCTTTCGCCGCCGCTGCGTCGTGGACCTCCGCGGCGAGATGCTGACGGCGTTGTTGCGGCGACGTCGCGGCGCGAATCCTGTCGCCATAGGTCGATTCCGAAATGACATAGTCGAACCCCACCGGCGCCTTTGGATCAGGCTCAAGCAGTTTTGCGTCGGGGCCGATATCGCCTGACGCGAGCAGGCGCAGCGGCTGACCGGCGGAGCCCTCGCGCTCGAACTCGAGTTCGATCGAGGCCGAGCCGAGCAGGTGACCGGCATTCCAGTAGCGCGCGCGAACGCCCGGTATCACGTCGACCCACGTCTCGTATTCGACCGGCTGGAACGATCGCAGCGACGCGACGGCGTCGGCTTGCGTGTAGATGGGGCTGACCTCGGATCTCCCGCGCGACGAATTTCGTCTGTTGAGGGCGGCGACCTCCGATTCCTGAATGTTTCCGGCATCCGGCAACATATAGGAGCACAGGTCGATCGTTCCGCGCGTCGCCAGGATTTTGCCACCGAAGCCTTCGCGCACGAGCTTTGGCAGCAGCCCGCTGTGGTCGATATGGGCATGCGTCAGCAGCACGGCATCGACATCGGCGGGCCGAAATGGAAAGGCGCCGTAATTGAGTTCCTTCAGGGTCTTCTGACCCTGGAACAGGCCGCAGTCGATCAGCAAGCGCCCGGACGGCGTTTCGAGCAGATAGCACGAACCCGTTACCGTGTGCGCCGCGCCGCAAAATCGAACGGTCACGCTCATGTTGGGGTCTCCGTAAGGGTTGTGCCATTCGCTTCGCAGCGCAGCGCTGCCGCGAAAATGTCATCGAGTGGAATCGCATTGGTGGGGTGCGGCACGGTGGAAGTCGAGCGGACCGAACGAATGCCGGCGGCTGCGAATGCGGTTGTCATTTCCTGCGGAAACAGCGCATGGGTAATGACGGCGTCGATGGTCGTGACGCCTGTGGCGGTGAGCGCCTTGGCGCAGGCAATCAGGGTAGCGCCGCTTGAGACGATATCGTCGACCAGCAGCACCGGCCGGCCGGCGATCGATGCCGGGTCGGTGAAGGTGATCTCGACCGAGCGGTCGCCGCGGCGAATTTTCTGCGCAACCCGGTGTGCCAGCCCGAGCCGCCCGGCGAGATCGCTCACCCAGGGCCCGGATTCCGCGTCGGGGCCGACCACGATCGTTGCGGGGTCGATCCCGGTCGAG
>JBKQRS010000411.1:0-6332 GCA_052143915.1 Bradyrhizobium sp. | reverse complement strand
GGCGATCCTCAACCTCAAGGCCGGCGTGGCGGAGCCCGCGGCCGATCGCTGGTCACCGCAAATCACCATCGGCATGCCGGTGCTGATCCCTGAGGAGTATGTCGCCGACCTCTCGGTGCGGCTGTCGCTGTACCGGCGGCTGGCCGATCTCGATACCGACGAGGAGATCGACAATTTCGCGGCCGAGCTGCGCGATCGTTTCGGCGTATTGCCCGACGAGGTGCGCTATCTGTTCAAGGTCGCCGCGATCAAGGGTTACTGCCGAAGGGCCAATGTCGAGAAGGTCGATGCCGGGCCGAAGGGCGCCGTGATCACCTTCCGCGACAACAAATTCGCGCAGCCGGATCGTCTCGTCTATTTCATCCGCCAACATGGCCAGGCCGCGCGCGTGCGCCCCGACATGAAGGTGGTGTTCTTCCAGGAATGGGAAACGCCGGAAGAACGCCTGATGGGCACCACCGAAATCCTGCGCCAGCTCGCCAACCTCGCCGAGGACCGCAAGGCGGCGTGACACGATCGGTTCTGATTGGATCAGAACCGACGCGCTAGACTTAGCTCTTTGATTTGATTCGTTTTCTTTACGCGAACCGGTATCCACTTCGCTCGAAAACGCTCTTACGACGCCGCGCGGCGGCCTTCGTCGTAGAGACGCGCGAGCAGGGATTGTGCCGTATCGGATGGCTGCATGGCGGCAAGCGTGACAATCGGCTCGGACCGCATTTCGCGCTTGCCATGGGCGGTATGCCGCATCACGCTGGAGAGCCGCCGCGCGATCGCATGCGCCGTGCGCAAATCGGTCTCGGCGAACACCACGACAACCGATCCGTCGTCCTGGACGGCACCGAAATCCATCTGACGCATCAGTCGGCTCAGAAGCCGCGCGCCATCAAGCCGCGCGCGCGCATGGGCCGGATCGAACGCAAAGCGCGCCACCGACATTCCGCCGCCGCGCGTGAGCGTTTGATGCACGGCGTTGGCTAAATCCCGCCTGAACGCTGCAGCCGTCAGCAGGCCGCTTTGCGGATCAAGCAGTCCGCCGGCATCGATCGAGCGGAGGGTGCGGCTCAGATGGGCCTCGAAGGCATGCTGACGG
Source organism: Bradyrhizobium sp. (assembly GCA_052143915.1). Taxonomy (GTDB): domain Bacteria; phylum Pseudomonadota; class Alphaproteobacteria; order Rhizobiales; family Xanthobacteraceae; genus Bradyrhizobium. The sequence continues at coordinate 5,239 of JBKQRS010000411.1, read as the reverse complement.
ATCAGTGGCAACGCATTGGCAGCAATGCGCGCGGGATCACCTGTGATGATCTCCAGGTTCGGCAGGTCATAGGCGGGCGCCAGTTCGTCGAGCGTCAGCACGACCGGCAGATTGCGGAAGCGCGGATCTTCGGCCAGTACGGTGAGGAAGGCATCGACCACGCGAAGGCTGAAACCTTCACCGAGCACAATGCCGTCGATGTCGCGGGTGTTGAGATGCTTGGCGGCGGCTTCAATGCTGAGTGCCCCGACCACCCCCATCCGCTCGCCGAGGGCGACAGAGAATGCGGGATAGCCCGCGCCGCGCCCGATCAGGAGCACGGTGGCGTCGCGAACCGGATCGGTCTCGGCGATGGTCGGGCGGGCGACCGCCCGATCGTCAAGCCGGCGCATCACGGTGGCGTGCAGTGTCCGGACTCGCAGCGCGGCGCGCAGGCGGGCGCTCAGACGAGCCGAACTGCCTCCGCCTTGCGAGAACGGGATGGCGTTATCGGGTAACGATATCGCGGGATCGATGGCGATCAGGGGAAGATAGGGCTGCTGCGCGGCAATTTGGCTTGCGAGGCTCTCCAGGCCCTGATCGGCGTGTTCGGACATCGCGACAAGGACGCCTGCCGGATGCAGCTGTGCGACGGCGCGCGATGCATCCGCCCAGTTCGTATCGATGAGCGGAAACATCTTCGCATCGTCAAGCGCCGCCGCGAGAGCAGGCTGCGGTTCGGCCGACACGACGATGATCGGGCCTTGCAGGGACATCGGGAACTCGGATCAACGCGGCTTCGATCGGAGCCGCGATCCTAGTTCGCGGGCCTTAATGCCGCGTCAACGACGCCATCCGAATTTGCCTTAAGCGGGGGTCGCCCGATCTCGAAATGCTTCCACCATCAGAGGGTTAAGCCCTAGCTCGTTGAGCGCTTCGCGGCCGCGCGCGTTGTCCTGGGCGCGTCCGGCAAGGCGGTAACCGCTCAATCGGTCGGGCAGCGCCGTCAAGAGCGCGCCCTGTCCCAGCCGCTTGGCCCATTCCTGAAGGTCCTGCGACAAGAACCGGTAGCCGCCAACGGCCACGATTCCGGCGGGCGGCGAGGTGATGCAGATCGCGCCGCTCGAACGCTCGAGCCGGGCCGAATAACCGGTGTCGACGTAATCACGCGGCGGCGGCGGCACGAGGGAATCGCTTGGCGGCGGCGCGGGGACATAGGCCGCCACCGCAACCATCGGCCCCCGCAAACCCAGCGTTCCCCTCGGTGTCAGGAGGGTTTCACCCGCGCTTGACGTTCCCGGGACGTCGCGCGGCGCGCCGTGCGGCCCCGGCATGATGCGCGCAGGCGCTCCATCCCCGGTGCGGCAGGCCCCGAACAAGCCGACCTCGCCGAACAGATAAACGTCAGTGAACCTCACCTGGTCGGGGGTCCAGAGCGCGCTCGATGCAACCTGTTCCGGCGTGCGCCACAGACCGATCACATTCTGCAGCGTCGGCAGGTGCGCCGGCAGATCCATCTCCGTCAGGCGCAGCGCCATCGGTGCGGGCGCGACCAGCGTATCGCAGGCATCATCGTTGATCTGCTGTTCAAGTACGTCGCCGTCAAACGGGTGATGCAGGGCAAGCCGGCCGCCCGACAGCAGCCAGACGAGAAGCGATGAGGTCAGCCCTGCGAATGACGAAGGCGCGAATGCCGACATCAGGTTTGCGCCCTGAGGCACGCGGCTTTCGAGGAAAACCGCGAGCCCCCCGGCGATCAGATTGAGATGGGTCCGTGGTACCGCGCGAAAACCGTCGGAGGTCACGTCGAATGAGATCAGCGCGGCCCTGCGGCCATCCTGCGTGACGGCGCGCGCGGTCGCCGATCCGCTTGCCAAGGCATGGTCGAGCGAGGCCATTCCTTCCGGCAAGTCATCCCCGAAGCCGCAGACGTGGCGGATCGAGAATGCTTCGGCCGCGGCGTTCATGGCGAGGTCGGCATGGTTGACGCCGTCGATCTTGCTCGTGGTCACGATCGCCCGCGCACCCGTGCGATTGAGCGCCATCGTCAATTCCGCCTGCCGCCAGAGCTGCGGAAGCAGGGCGACAATCAACCCGGCCCGCAGTGCCGCGAGCACCGCCAGCATGAATTCGACGGTATTGGGCAACTGGATTCCGATCACCGAATTGGCCGGCAAACCAGCTTCGATGAAGTGGGCCGACAGCGCCGAGATCGCCCGGTCGGCCTGCGCGAAGGTCAACCGTTTTGGCGCGGTGCCCGTGATGCGCTGCTTGTTGAGCGGATCGAGCAACGCTGGCGCGTCCGGCTGCCGCGCCAGGATCCGGCGAAACAATCCGTCAAGCGTCGGCGATACGTTGGTCTGGATCACTGTTCTGGATCACTTGGGTTGGGGCAGGGGCCTTTGCCACCAGGTTTCCGGAAGATACCCCGTCAGCGCGGTGGCCTGAGGACGTTCTATCCGATTCCAGCGGGCGATCCATTGCTCCTGCACGTTAAAAAGCGGGATAGCGTAACAGCCCGACATCAGCGTGCGGTCGAGCGCGCGCACCGCCGAGACGAAGGTGCCGCGATCCCGCGCCTCCAGCATAGCCGCGATCATCGCGTCGATGGCGGGGTCCTTGGCGCCCATATAGTTGCGCGTGCCCTGATTGTCCGCGGCTTCGCTTCCCCAGTAGAAGTACTGCTCGTTGCCCGGCGACAGCGATTGATCCCAGCGGTTCTGGATCATGTCGAAGTCGAAGCCGAGGCGGCGCTGATCGAATTGAACGGCGTCCACCGCGCGCACCGATGCCTCGATGCCGGCGCGCTTGAGGTCGCGCGCATAGGCCAGCGCGATGCGTTCCTGGTCGCGGGTGGTCACCATAATTTCGAAGGTGAGGGGCGCTTTGGTCGACCGCTGCCGCAACACCGTGCCGTCGAGATCGTAGCCGGCCTGCGAGAGCAAATTCAGCGCGTTGCGCAGCGTGGCGCGATCGCGCCCCGAGCCGTCAGTGACAGGAAGGCGGTAACTGCCGTCGAGCATGTCGGCCGGGATCTGCGATGCAAAAGGTCTCAGGAGCTCGCGCTCGCGCGCGTCGGCGGCCCGGCCATAGGCCGAGAGTTCGGAGCCTGCGAAAAAGCCCGCCGAGCGGCCATAGAGGCCAAAGAAGTAATTGCGGTTGATCCATTCGAAATCAAACAGCAGCGTCAGGGCCCGGCGTACCCGGATGTCGGAAAACACCGGCCGTCTTGTATTGAAGACCAGGAATTCGGACGGCTGCGGCATCCCGGTCTTGATGGTGTCGCGGATCACCTCGCCGCTGCGGGCGGCCGGAAAACCGTATCCGTCGTGCCAGCGCAGCGGCTCGGTCTCGACGCGGAAGTCATAGAGGCCGCGCTTGAACGCCTCGAACTGGCCGTTGGCCTCGCGATAGAAGTCGAGCCTGATCTCGTCGAAATTCCACAAGCCCCGGTTGATCGGGAGATCGCGTCCCCAATAGTCGGGATTGCGCGTCAGGGTGACGCTCGCGCCCGGGTTCACGGCGCTGACGCGGTAGGGACCGGAACCGATCGGCGCCGTCATCGAGGTTTCCTCGAAGGTCGCCACATCGATGGCGTGCCGGGGCAATACCGGCATCAGGCCGAGGATCAACGGCAGTTCGCGATCCGGGGCGCCGCCAAAATCGAAACGCACCGTGAACCGGTCGAGCGCTTCGGCCTTTGCGACTTTGGAATAATATTGGCGATGGTTCGGACGCCCTTTGTCGCGCAGCAAAGCCCACGAAAACAGAACGTCATCTGCCGTGACCTGCTGCCCATCGGAAAAACGCGCCCTCGGATCGAGGTGGAACGTGACATAACTTCTGGCGTCGTCGGTTTCCACGTTTTTGGCCAGCAGGCCATACAGGGTGAAGGCCTCGTCATTGCCCCGGGCCATCAGGCTCTCGACAACAAAGCCCCTGATTTGTTGCACCGCTATTCCCCTGACGATGAGGGGGTTGAGGCTGTCGAACGTCCCGAGAATGCCCTGAACCAGCCGGCCGCCCTTGGGCGCGTCCGGATTGGCGTAGGGCATATGGGTGAAATCGGCCGGTAGCGCCGGCGCGCCATGCATGGCGATGGCGTAGCTTTGTCCCGCAGAAACCCCGTTGAAGCCACTCGCGACCGAGAGCCCGAGGGCGAGCAGGCCGCAAACCAAAGCGCTGACGCACCTGCGCCGCGGAACCCGCAATCTGGTGCGCTGATTTGATTCGGTGTGGCTCACCGATACCTTTTACCATAGGCGTCCGGGTCCAGCTGCGACATGCGCCAATGATGCCCGTCGGCATTGATCTTTTCGCCCGTGCCTGTATGAAGGCGTGCAATTGACCAAGGGGGCACGGCTGTCACGCATCCGCCTCAATTGGCAAGGAGACAGCCGCCCAAACGGCCAGGTGTCGGTGCCTGCAGCGGTTTCGGGCGCTCCCGTTCAGAAAGGGTTTTCCGCAATGAATTTCCGTATCTTGGCCGCGCCGGTCTGGCCGCGTGGGCGGGTCTTCGCCATGATGGCGGTGACGGCTTTGACCGCCACCTTGCTTGCTCCGGAGGCTAGGGCCCAGGCGCCGGCTCCCGCAGCCGCGCCGAAGGCCAAGGCAGCCCCGAAGGTGGCGCCGAAGGCCGCTCCTGCGGCACCCGCACCGGCGGCGCAGCAGACCCCGCCCGCAGCCGCGCCGACTCCGCCGGCCGATCAACAGGTTCAACTGATCTACGCGCCCTGGACCAAATTCTGCCTCAAGGGCCAGGATGCCAATGCCAAGCAGGTTTGCTTTACCGGCAAGGATGGCCGCATCGAGTCCGGCCAGCCCGTCGTTGCTGCCGTTATCATCGAGCCCGAAGGCGAGACCAAGAAAATCCTTCGCGTGACGCTCCCGCTGGGCATGCTGCTGGGTCACGGCACCCGCATCATCGTCGACAACAACCCTCCGGCGCAGGCCCCCTATGTGATCTGCTTCCAGAACGGTTGCATGTCGGATTACGAAGTGACCCCGGAACTGCTCGCGAACCTGAAGAAGGGGCAGAATCTGGTAATTCAGGCGATCAACTCCAACAACGCGCCGATTACGCTGCCGCTGCCGCTGGCCGATTTCGCCAAGGCGTATGATGGTCCTCCGACCGACCCGAAGGTGTTCGAGGAAACCCAGAAGAAACTGCAGGAAGAGCTTCAGAAACGTGCTGAAGAAGCGCGCAAGAAGCTTGAGGCCAACCAGCCGGCCGCCAAGTAACATTCCGGCTCTTGCAAAC
>JBKQRS010000410.1:0-7053 GCA_052143915.1 Bradyrhizobium sp. | reverse complement strand
CCTCGATGGTCGCCGAACCCATATGCGGCAGCAGCAGCACCTTTCCGGCGCGGGCGAGCTTGACCAGCTTGGGGTTCACGGCCGGCTCGTGCTCGAACACGTCAAGCCCGGCCCCGGCGATGGCGCCCGTTTCGATCAGGCGAATGAGCGTGCTCTCATCGACCACCTCGCCGCGGGCCGTGTTGACGATGTAGGCCTCCGGGCGAAGGAGCTTGAGCCGCCGCGCCGAGAGAAGGTGGAAGGTTGCCGGCGTATGCGGACAATTGATCGACAGGATGTCGATGCGGGAGAGCATCTGGTCGAGGCTTTCCCAATAGGTCGCGCCCAGTTCCTCGGCGATGCGCGGTGCGACGGGACGGCGGTTGTGGTAGTGGATCTGCAGGCCGAAGGCATGCGCCCGGCGCGCTACCGCCTGGCCGATGCGGCCCATGCCGACGATGCCGAGCCGTTTTCCCCCGAGGCGATGGCCGAGCATCCAGGTCGGCGACCAGCCCGGCCAGCTCTTGCCCTCGGTGAAGATGGAGGCGCCTTCGATCAGCCGGCGCGGCACCGCGAGGATCAGCGCCATGGTCATGTCGGCGGTGTCTTCGGTCAATACCTTCGGCGTATTGGTCACGGTGATGCCGCGCGCATGCGCGGCCATGACATCGATATTGTCGACGCCGTTGCCGAAATTGGCGATCAGCTTCAGCCTGCAGTCGGGCTGCTTGAGAAGCTCTTCGGTGATCTCGTCGGTGACGGTCGGTACCAGGACGTCGGCCGAGCGGACCGCTTCCGCGATTTGCTCTGGCGTCAACGGCGTATCGTTGAGATTGAGCCGCGCGTCGAACAACTCGCGCATGCGGGTCTCGGTCGAGTCCGGCAGCTTGCGCGTGACGACAACGAGAGGCTTTTTCTTAACAGACATGTCCTGCTCTCATGAGGTTGTTCAGACCTCATTAACCCGGGTGTTCGACACTGCCGCTGCCGCGTGATCCCGGCGTTTGCTTTGGGTTCTCTGGTTAGGTTCTCTCGGGTTCCCCCGATATCTTCGTTGGTTTCCTGCGGGGACTTGGGGGTCTTCCTGGCTCTTGGTGTTCCGTCCTCTCTAGCAGAAGGCCGGGCCAAGACAAGAACCCCGGGCGGAACCGGGTTTCGAAAAGCCGAGGGCATTCGGGCGGGCACAGGGGCTTTTAGGGGTCGGTGGTTGCAGTGTTTCAGCTCGGAGAATTTGAGCTGGTATCTCGGCAGGGGACGAGTTGATGGGATTGGGGCGGTTTTGTTCTGTGGTGATGCTCGCGGCCTGCCTGTTGGGTGCGTCGGCCTTCACGACATCTTCGGCAAAGGATTCAGCGCTCACCTCAAGCGGTTTGCCCGTGCCGCGCTACGTCAGCCTCAAATCCGATCATGTGAACGTCCGCGCCGGCCCGACCAAGGACAATGACGTCGCCTGGGTTTACACCCGCTCGGGCCTGCCGGTTGAGATCACCGCCGAGTTCGAAAACTGGCGCCGGGTCCGCGATTCCGAAGGCGCCGAGGGCTGGGTCTATCACTCGCTGCTGTCGGGTCGACGCACGGCCGTGATCACCATGAAGAGCAAGGACGACCTCGCCTCGCTCTACGAACGCGCCGATGCGACCAGCGCCGTCGTCGCCCGCCTGCAGGCCGGCGTCGTGGCCCAGGTCAAACACTGTGCGAACGGCTGGTGCCACGTCGCCGGCAACGGCTTCGATGGCTGGATCGAGCAGCAGCGGCTGTGGGGCGTATACGCCGACGAGAAAGTGGATTGATCTCGGCTTGGAAAGCACCCCCAAGTCGTCCCCGCGAACGCGGGGACCCATACGCCGCGGCGTATCGGTTGGGCAGTCTGGTTGACGCCTTCGCAAGACAGCTGGCACTGGTGGTTATAGGTCCCCGCGTTCGCGGGGACGACGAGCGGAAATTGGTTCAGCGCTTCTTGCGCAGCCGCACGACCATGTCGACCCGGGCGATCTCATAGCCTTCGGGCACCTCGGGCATCTTCTGCAACACCAGATGCGGGTCCGGAATGTCGACCAGTTCGTGGTTATTTTCGAGATAGAAGTGGTGATGTGCCGATACGTTGGTGTCGAAATAGGTCTTGGTGCCGTCGACGCTGACCTGGCGCAACAGACCGGCATCCGTGAGCTGGTTGAGTGTGTTGTAGACGGTCGCCAGCGACACCGGAACCTTGGCCAGCGTCGCTTCCTCGTAGAGCATTTCCGCGGTGAGATGGCGCGCGCCCTTGCCGAACAAGAGCCAGCCAAGCGCCATGCGCTGACGGGTCGGCCGCAGGCCCGCGGCCTGCAGCATTTCGTTGACGTCGTGCCACGGACAGCCGGTCAGGGCCGGCTGGCGCCCCGCAGGATGGGGCACGGAACCGCCGGCTTCATCATTCAAAAACAGACCGTTGCCGCTCATTTCCACGTCAGGCACCCACTACCTCAGTACTACTGGCACGGAATATAAGAAGGAATCTGGTTAGATGCAAGTTTTTCGCAACTAGAATTGGCCCAGGGTTAAGCGCCAAGGGCGCCAAGGCAAGGGGAAGCGGCGATTTGCCCCGGTGTGGTGCTTTGCCACCCGCGGGGCCTATGATAGAGAGCCCCCGGACTTGGCCTGACGCGAGTTTGGCGAAGGCGCCGCTGGCCGCAGGGGTCCTGACCTGCGCGCCAATCTGCGATAATTGGCGCGCTTCCCCGCCCAAACGGGTCCATTTCGCTCGAAAGCGTTCATCAGGATTTTGGAAAAGGCTGGCACCATGCTCGATCGGCGCGGCGGTTACGAATACGAAGATTTGCTGGCATGCGCCCGTGGCGAAATGTTCGGCCCCGGCAACGCGCAATTGCCACTGCCTCCGATGCTGATGTTCGACCGCATCAGCGAAATTTCTGAAACCGGCGGGGAATACGGCAAGGGCGTGGTCCGGGCCGAACTCGACGTAAAGCCGGACCTCTGGTTTTTCGGCTGCCATTTCAAGAACGATCCCGTCATGCCCGGCTGTCTCGGCCTCGACGCGATGTGGCAGATGGTCGGCTTCTATCTGGGCTGGACCGGCGGCGCGGGGCGCGGCCGGGCGCTTGGACTTGGAGAACTGAAACTGGCCGGGCAGGTGCTGCCGAACGTCCGCAAGGTTGTGTACAACGTCGACATCAAGCGCGTGATGCGTTCAAAGCTGGTGCTGGGCATCGCTGACGGCTGGCTTTCCATGGATGGCGAGATTATCTATCGCGCGAAGGATTTGAAGGTCGGGCTGTTCAAGCAGGATGCCCCGTTGCAGCCGGGAACATGAGATGCGTGCTCCCGCCAGCGAGGCAGCTTTCGGTTTGGTGGTTTTTGGTTTGACCACGGGCATCACAAAAGAAGACAACGACAGGGCGAGGCGATCATGAGGCGGGTTGTCATCACGGGGATGGGTATCGTCTCGTCCATCGGAAACAACACCCAGGAAGTGCTTGCGAGCCTTCACGAGGCGAAGTCCGGGATCACGCGCGCGGATAAATATGCCGAGCTCGGCTTTCGCTCGCAGGTGCAGGGTGCGCCCACGCTCGATCCGGCCGGCGTCGTCGATCGGCGCGCGATTCGTTTCCTCGGCGGAGGCGCGGCCTGGAATCACGTCGCGATGGAGCAGGCGATCCAGGACTCCGGTCTTGAGCCCTCGGAAGTTTCCAATATCCGCACCGGCATCATCATGGGCTCCGGCGGGCCGTCGGCGCGCACCATCGTGGAAGCCGCCGACATCACCCGCACCAAGGGGCCGAAGCGGGTCGGACCGTTCGCGGTGCCGAAAGCGATGTCGTCGACGGCGTCGGCGACGCTTGCCACCTGGTTCAAGATCAAGGGCGTGAACTATTCGATCTCATCGGCCTGCGCCACGTCAAACCATTGCATCGGCAACGCCTACGAGACCATCCAGATCGGCAAGCAGGATATTATTTTTGCGGGCGGCTGCGAGGAACTCGACTGGACGCTGTCGGTGCTGTTCGATGCCATGGGCGCGATGTCGTCAAAATACAACGATACGCCGGCGACCGCTTCCCGGCCCTATGACGTCAGCCGCGACGGTTTTGTGATTGCCGGCGGTGCCGGCGTGGTGGTGCTGGAAGAGCTCGAGCGCGCCAAGGCACGTGGTGCGAAGATCTACGGCGAAATCATCGGCTATGGCGCCACCTCCGACGGGTATGACATGGTCGCCCCGTCCGGCGAGGGCGCCGAGCGCTGCATGAGAATGGCCATGTCGACGGTGAATACCAAGGTCGACTACATCAATCCGCACGCGACTTCCACGCCCGCGGGTGACCCGCCGGAAATCGAGGCGATCCGCAAGGTGTTCGGCACCGGCGACAAGTGTCCGCCGATTTCGGCCACCAAGGCGCTGACCGGCCATTCGCTCGGCGCCACCGGCGTGCAGGAGGCGATCTATTCGCTTCTGATGATGCAGAACGGCTTCATCTGCGAAAGCGCCCATATCAGCGAACTCGACCCCGTGTTCGCCGACATGCCGATCGTGCGCAAACGCATCGACAACGCCAAGCTGGGAACCGTGCTTTCGAATTCCTTTGGCTTTGGCGGCACCAACGCCACGCTGGTGTTCAAGCGGATGGATGCGTAGGGTTGTCATGTCCCGCGAATGCCGGGCATCCAGTACGCCGCGGTGCTCGCAAATTACCCAAAACGCCTCGTGTTACTGGATCGCCCGGTCAAGCCGGGCGATGACGTCGGGAAGATAGTGCATGATCCGGAAAAGTGGGAACCGGTTTTCCGAAAAGATCATGCTCAAACAAGGCGAAGAGATCATGATCCGATTCGACCTAATCGGATCATGATCTGGTGCAGCGGAGGGGCGATGAACGACCTGATGAAGGGCAAACGCGGACTGGTCATGGGCATCGCCAATGATCATTCGATCGCCTGGGGGATTGCCAAAACCCTCGCCGGGCAGGGCGCCGAGCTTGCATTCACCTTTCAAGGCGATGCGCTCGGCAAGCGCGTCAAGCCGCTGGCCGAATCGCTTGGGGTCGATCTTGTGCTGCCCTGCGATGTCGAGAATCTCGCCAGTGTCGATTCGGTGTTCGAGACACTGCGCAGGAAATGGGGGCAGCTGGATTTTCTGGTCCATGCCATTGCGTTCTCCGATAAGAACGAGCTGAAGGGACGCTACGCCGACACCAGCCGCGAGAACTTTTCGCGCACCATGCTGATCTCGTGTTTTTCGTTCACCGAGCTTGCGAGGCGCGCGGCGGAGCTGATGCCGGCATCCGGCGGCGCGATGATCACGCTGACGTTCGGCGGTTCGACGCGCGTGATGCCGAATTACAACGTCATGGGCGTTGCCAAGGCCGCGCTGGAGGCGTCGGTGCGCTACCTCGCGGCCGATTTCGGCCCGCGCAGCATTCGCGTGAACGCGATCTCGGCAGGTCCGGTGCGCACCCTCGCGGGTTCGGGTATCGGCGATGCGCGCGCGATGTTCGCCTTTCAGCAGAAGCACTCGCCGCTTGGCCGCGGTGTGACGCTCGACGAACTCGGCGGCTCTGCGCTGTACTTGCTGTCCGATATGTCGGGCGGCGTGACCGGCGAGACGCATTTCGTCGATTCCGGCTATAATGTCATTTCGATGCCTCGGCCGGAGGACCTGAAGGACACGGTCGATTGATGCTGGAGCATGATCCGGACCCGCAGGGCAGCGTCAGCGCGTGATCCGGAAAAGTGGGCTCCGGTTTTCCCTTAGCTAACAAACGCGAGGCGTTCGCGCGGAGTTCATGCTCAAACAGAGAGACTAGCCCGCCGCGAGCGCAGTGGCGCGCTGGAAGGCCGGCCGCGCCGCGCAAGCGTCGATGTAGCGGTCGAATGAAGGGCGCGCCGGCACCATCTTGAAAAGCCGGACAGCGAAATTCAGCCCGGATCCAATGACGATATCCGCTGCCGAGAAATTATCGCCGAGAAGCCACGGTCCCTTCGTCAGTGCGGCGTCGAGCACATCGAACACCCGTTGCGCGTCGCCCCAGCCCGCGGCTACCGGATTCATCTCGATCTTGGTTGCGACCTGCACCATCGCGGGTTCGACGCAGCCGGGTCCGAAGAACAGCCAGTAAAGATATTTCGCGCGCGAGGGATCGCCGAGCGGCGGCGCGAGGTTTGCCTGCGGATAGCGTTCGGCGACATAGGCGCAGATCGCAGCGGACTCGGCGAGGATCGCCTCGCCGTCCTGCAATGCCGGCACCTTGCCCATCGGATTGACGGCAAGGTATTCCGGCGTCTTCTGCGCACCCTTGGAGATGTCGGTCAGCACGCGCTCATAGGGCTGTCCGGTCTCTTCCATCAGCCAAAGCGCGGAAAATGACCGCGAGCGCGGCGACCAATAGAGTTTCATCATGACGTTATTCCCCTCTTCCACCGATAATATTTCATGACAAAGCCGGTCATCGGCTCGACCTGCTCTTTTTCGAAGACAAATCCCTCGCGTTCATACCACCGCCAGGCCTTTTCGTTTTCGCGCACGCAGCGGAGGTGGATTTCGTCTGGCAAAAGCGAGCGGGTGAAGGCGAGCAGTCTGCCGCCGAGTTCCTTTCCCTGATATTCCGGCGCGACGAACAACTGATCGAGATACAGTTTGGGCAGATGCAACGCCAGCATCGCGGCGATCGCGCCGTCATCGGCGGCGACAAACAGGCTCCAGCCGTTCTCGATCTCGAGCGGGATGCGCGCCCGCAATTTCGCCAGCAGGAAATTGCTGGCATCTTCCAGCCCGGTGGAAACCCAGCTGTCCATCCAGACGCGGGCGATCGCGTCATGTTCGTCAGTCCGGGCGGGACGGATCGCTGGCGACGGCATTGAATGTACCCACAGAAGAAAACCCCCGCGATATTATCGCGAGGGCTTCTTCAACTTCAATCGCAAGCGAGGATTTCATCCTATCGTTTGCAAACTTTTCAAGCGCCTTTCGGCAGAGATCAGGCGAGGTCAAAGCGGTCCAGATTCATCACCTTGGCCCACGCCGCCACGAAGTCTTTCACAAACTTCTCCTTCGAGTCCGCGCACGCATAGACTTCCGCAAGC
>JBKQRS010000409.1:0-6793 GCA_052143915.1 Bradyrhizobium sp. | reverse complement strand
GGTGAGGCATTCCTTCCGCTCAACTACTTCCGTTTACTCCACAATCGAAAAATGGACGTGCGCCTCGTCGTGCACGCGCGCAACCGGCCGGAGCTAACGCAGTTGTTCCCAGACGATCTGGATCGATTATTTTTCGTGGACGATACGCTTCTGCACAAGCTGCTGGTTCGCTACAGCCGATTTCTCCCGAGACGTCTCGCCGACGCGACCACGGGACTGATCGTCCATCTCTCCACGCAATTTGCTCAGCGCCGCCTTATCCGCGAGCTCGTGAAGACCCATGGGATCGACGTGGTGCATGAACCAATCCCGGTCTCGCCGAAAATTCCCTCGCTGATGTGGGGACTGGGGTCGGCCGTGGTGATCGGCCCGCTCAATGGCGGCATGGAGTATCCCGACGCTTTTCGCAGCGAACGCGGTTGGATAGCGACGACCGCTCTGGCCCTTGGTCGATCGCTCGCCAATCTCGTGAATGCAATCTTTCCCGGTAAACGCCGCGCCGACATAGTGCTGGTCGCTAACCGTCGAACCCAAGAGGCGTTGCCAACCGGAATAGCTGGTCAAGTCGTGGAGCTCGTCGAAAACGGCGTGGATTTTTCAATATGGAAACCAAGCACCAACCGCGAAACGAGCGACACGGTTCGCTTCATCTTTATTGGACGATTGATCGACTGGAAAGCTCTCGACATTGTTCTCGCCGCGATGCAGCGACTTCATGGCACGCTTCGCGTCTCCCTTGAAGTTATCGGGGACGGACCGATGCGCCAAAGCTGGCAAGATCTCGCCGATCAACTGGGAGTGGGCTCCATGGTTCAGTTCGTGGGCTTTCTCCCCCAGGAAGCCTGCGCACTTCGCCTTCAGCAAGCGGACGTGCTCGTACTGCCAAGCCTGTTTGAATGCGGAGGGGCGGTTGTGTTGGAGGCCATGGCGACGGGTTTGCCGGTCGTGGCTACCGCGTGGGGCGGTCCCACCGACTACCTCGATCAGTCCTGCGGGATCCTTGTGAAGCCGGATTCCCGGGAGGCCCTGATAGCCGGATTTACCCGCGGGATGACAACACTTGCGCAGTCCCCCTCCCTCCGAGAGAAGCTCGGAAAGGCAGGCCAAGCCCGCGCGCGCGCGTATTTCGATTGGGAACGTAAGATAGATCAAATAATCGCCCTGTATGGGCTGGCGATCAAGAACAGGACAGACAGGCTGGCGGCACGAGGATACACGGTCTAGAAGATTGCGCGAGCCATCGTACGCATCGTTGGTCGAAGGGCCCTCCCTCTTTGGTTTGATGCCAACTGGGATTAGCGGGGAAAAAGGTGGCGGTATAGCTCCCCGCGCCCCAATTAGCGCAAGATTTGCGATATTGAGCCTTGATCGAAGCAATCGTCCGTGGAGGTTTTGACATGCCTCGTAGCTCACGCCATTTGAGCCCTCGGAATCTGGCAGACCGGGCGGCCCGCCGCGAGCGGACAAAGATCTTTACCCTTCCAATTGAAGCGGCTCGGCAGCAAGCGCGCCGGATCATCAACAGCCTCCCGGAAAGCGGTGCCACAACCGTCGTCGAGAATTGGCGTCAGCTTCCTGACGGAAGGATTGAGTTCACCATGCGACGGCTGCCGGCCCCAGACTAGCTTGCCACGCCCAGAAGATCTGGGCGTCGACGACCGGTCGTCTGTTGCCGCCGACCAAATCCCGCCCTAGTATTCCTCAATTCTAGGTTGGCCGGCGATCGCAGATTGGGTCTCGGGTGCCAGTACTTGTAGCGTTCTGCGTGCTGTTAGCGGTTATTCAACCGTCGTTTGCTCAGGTTATTCTAAAGACTGAGCCGATGGTGCTCGATCCCCATGCGGTCGTGTTCGTCAATGATGGTTCATGCTCGGCCGGAAAGATCCTCAAGGTCACCGTGCCTGGGCGGGGCCTGCATCGGAGGAAGAGCTGCGTACCCATGCAGGAAGTACAGGCCTCTAACCCGTCGTCGGAGCGTGCGCGCCGGATTCTGGATAAAGAATAAGACGTGGGAAGCCAGCCGGGCCTCGCTGAAGCCGGCGTTGGAACATTGACCGCGATCGCTGAAGGACAGCCGTCCGGGGTTTTCGTCGGTTTACCGCAATCACTCCAACACCCCTACCCGCAACAGCCCTTAGACCGCTCGGGATTGCCAACTTAAGCGTCAAAGTGATCCTGTCGATCTGAACAAGAAAGGTTGCGGAGATCTCCGAGCGTTCCGCGAAGAGCGCCACACTGGCTGCACTTGATCGGCGTCGAGGACGGCGCGTCTTCAGGGCAGTCGAAGACAATGCCAAGCGCGTCGCAGTTTATGCAGACGATCTTAAATTCATTTCGCGGGTTTTGCGTAACCTGCAAAGGCTTTGCGTTCGCCATCTGCTCACTCAAGAAAATAAACAAAGCCCGACGGACGGCGGGCCGGACGTAGGGCAATGTCCGGTGAGATAACGCTAGCGTGTTCCACGCATAATCGCAATGAAACTTGCGCATTAACGTGAACGTCGGCGCTGCAGGTTAATTCTGGAACTGGCGATCGCCGAGCCACTGCAGTCGCAATGGACGCGGCCGACCACAGCACAACTGCGTGCCCGCTCACTAAAGCCCGAGATCTCTATCCTGCAGGGCTTGACGTCGGCTTCGAGAACCGGATCCTTCGAATAAGACCGCTGAACGCGCTCAGAAGTCCTTCGCAAAGGAACATCAACATGATTGCCACGATGAACAGCGCTATGCCCGTCAGGTCGTGAAGCGGCCCCTCTATCTTATCGGCCCCACCATAATACGCCATCAGAACGAGGGCCACCACGCGAAGAAAATTGGCGACAATCGTGATCGGTATGATGAGGGAGATCAGGATCAAGCCGCGGATCTTTTCATCCCACCGAAATGCATAGACGTAAAACACGCCGATTGCAGAAAGCGCAAAGATAGAATTCATGCCCGAGCAGGCATCTTGCACCAGCAACTCGTAAGGCCCGATCAGGATCACGACGCCATTTTGCGCAATCGGGTAACCGGCAGCGTAAAGAATCTGGGTGACCAAGTCCGATATCAAGACCTTGAGCGGAACGGTAGCCGCATCAACCATCCAGCCCGGCGCAGGTGCCGAGAAAATCAAAAATAGTATCGGAAATGCAAGGATCCAAAGGACATTCCAACCCGCCAGGAGAAGCACGCATCCAGCGACCACAGGAATTTCAGATGCCACCTCAAGGAACCAAATGTCCTGGTTCCGCGCCATAATCAAAATCGCCAGGCCCAACAATAGAAACAGCCAACCCGCGATGGGCGATGGTGACAATTCAGCGCTGCTTAGCCTTCCGCGCGAATGCCAGACCAGCCAAAGTGAGGCCGCAATGATGAGCGGCCCATGGCCTTCTTGCTCGGTTTGCCATGGCCCCTGGGCTAAGGTGATAAACGTCGGCAGGTACGCGACGACAAATGCCAAGCTCACCACGATCGGCCAAAACAACCCTCGCGCAGCTGCCGTTCTCGTCGCCGAAAGAGCTTCAGAATATGTCACTCAGATACCCAATTATGACCGTATCCTTCTAACATTTTGAATAACAAGCGACAACCGCCCAAAATCGTACCTTCGGGATTGCCAAAACCTGCCCCGCTGGGAGTTTTGCCGGCCGTTAGACCTTGCGTCGAATGATAAGCAGCGCATACCCTGCCCCAGCGAAGATCAACACCAGCGCCAAAAGGGTCAAACCTCTATTTCCTACTTGATTGGCAATGGCGAAGGCAGCTGCAGAAATCAACAAGTGCAACAAGGTTCGGGTATCACGCCCGGTCCACGCCACGAACGCCACGATCAAGCCGAAAAAACAGGCCACGGTCAAAAAGTCGAACGGGGTTACCATCTCCGGCGCCAACTCCGCAGCAAAGGCAGCTCAAATACAAGCCAGTGGTCCTATTTCTTAGCGGATGGCTGATCTGAGCTTTGCTTCTCCATTATATTCGCATAGTCCCCTTCGTATTTGGCTTCCAGGTTAGCCGCGACCGCCGTCATGCTGGCTTCGCTTTTCGCAAGGTCCAATCGCATCAACTGCCGAGCCAGATTAGCGGCGCCGTCGCCTTCCAACGGACGGCTTTCAACACCCTTGATCTTGAAGAAGATCCCGTTCTGATCTGCGCGAAGGAAGAAAACGTTGTCCGCTTGCTTGGAAAGCATCACCTTGAGAAAGTCGGGTGAAACATCCCCGCTACTCAGCTCCCCATGGGAACGACTATGAGCTATACCCATTGCTGTGAGCTTTTGCGCGACTTGGTCGAGCGAGTTCATATCCTTGGTTTCATCCATGAACGCCTGTGAAACTACACTCACGGGCACGACAATCTCTTCGACGCTCAATATCTGGCGATCGGCAAACTTCGAAGGGTTGCTGGCGATATACTTGTCAATGTCGGCCCTGGCGATCGCCGCCGATTTTTCCGACAAGTCCCGCGATGCCATCGCGTTCGCAAGAACGAATTCGCGTGCACGCAAAATGTCCAGCAGAACGGTTGGCTCGCGATCAAGTTTTTTATCCAGTGCCTGGCGCACCAAGTATTTTCGCGTCACGATATTTCCCAGAACCTGCTTGATCGCCGCGGGGTCCTTGCGCTTTTCGGTAGGCACATTTGCCAACCGGAATTCGTTATCAAGTTCCTGGGTAGTGATGACTTGGTCCCCGATGCGAGCAACGACCTGGCTCTTTGGAGCCTCCGTCTTCTCCTCAATCTTCTTGCTGCAGCCCAACAGCACGAAACCGCACAGCGCGAAAACCACGCTCATGCGGATTGTGTCGACTTGATTAACGCTCGCCATGTTCATCAAAGGCTCCGAATTTCACCCCACGATCGACTCCTGAGCCAACATCGCGAGTACGCACAGAGACACTCGATCCAGACGTGGCCCGGATCAAGCCTGAGAGACTGATAGCCATATCCGCCGCTCCGGTCGAGCATCCCGCCGCGGAAAGCCCCCAAAAGAGGAATCTATGGTGATTGAGAAAATCATCGTAAAATCAGGCAACTAGCGATAATTGACAAAGTTCCGATCTGTTCTAGGGTCTGTTCTAGGGTAAGATTGGCTGGACCATTCGATTTTCCCGTGGGACCAATCGCGCATGAAAATTAATCCGCTACAGGCCATTGCGGCTTCCGTGGTTATCCTGACGTCGGCTGGGCTTGCCGAGGTTCTCAGACCTCACGAGCTCATGGCCAAGTCTTCACTAGCGCCTGACCTGGAGCAAGCCATTCCGCGTCAGTTTGGCCAGTGGAGATACGTCCCGAACACGGGATTAGTCACGCCTGCGGCTACTGCTGGATATGTCAGGCAAGAGCTGGAAGCCAAAATTTACAGCCAGGAAGTCGGCCGTAGCTACACTGATGGCGCGGGCCACGTCGTGATGTTTCTTGTCGCTTACGGGCCGGTGCAAGACTATCGATTAAAATCACACTTGCCGGAAGTTTGTTACGGGGCCTCTGGGTTCCGCGTGTCGGCAAAAACCGTTACCGAGCTTTCCTACCGAGACGATGCTGCACCACTAGTCTTGAGCCGTGTGACTGCCGTCAAGGAGGGCCGCTTCGAGCCGATCAGCTACTGGATGCGAATTGGCAACGATATTGCCACCGGAGTTTTTGACAGGCAGATGGCTCGAATGAAATATGGCTTGCAGGGGCTGATACCCGACGGCGCGCTTTTTCGGGTTTCAACGGTGGGGTTGCCCGAAGATGTGTCCTACAAACTTCAAGATCAGTTCATTCGTGATCTTATAGGCGCCATCGCACCGGAAAACCGAAAGTTCTTTTTAGGTTCCTGACCTGATGGAGACATTCGCCTGCACTGATAGCCATTAGGATAGTTCTCGCTGAACATTCACCGCCCAGTTTCCGTCGCCATGTCGCGCTTTTGGCTCGTCGTTGTTGCTGCGTTGATGATGTTGCCGGCGACAGAGACTGTGGCTGAGGCGGATGCTGATCATTCACTCTTGGTATATGCGGTTTCCATCAATCGATCGGCAAACAATCGGTCTGGAACGGGCATTTACCTCGGAAACGGCCTCATCCTGACGGCATCGCATGTCGTTGGCCGGTCATTTCTGCACAGACCCAAAGTGACCATTGCGGGTCAGGACCTTGAGGCGAGCGTCCTAAAACAAGGTACGTTTGAGCGCTCTGACCTGGCACTTCTGAAAGTCGACGAAGAAAGTCTGCCAATGAGCCTTCGCTTACGGCGCATTTCGTTGTGCAAAGCACCGCCCTGGCCGGGCGAGGATGTCATCACCGTAATTCCGGAGGAAGCGGTTCATTCTCACGTGATGTCTTCCCAGGGGTTGTCGCCACAGGTGAAGGAATTCAACACGATAATCGGCGACGTCGCACGTACAGGCAACTCTGGCTCCGGTGTTTTTGACGCTCAAAAGAAATGTCTGCTCGGCATCATGAGCAGAAAAATTACCCAAGTGCGCACACTGCTGGTTAGTGGCCGCAAACAAAGTCTCGATATCGCAAAATACTTTGTTCCGGTATCGATCATCAGCCAATTTTTGCCCGCCGACGTGCACCTCAACCTCGAGCCATGATGCCCACGTTGTGAAAGCCCTCAGCTCGCTTATCTTTCTTTGGCAATAAACTGATTGTGGCGTGTCGTGATCGCTTCAAGCCGAAACCCCGCCGCGCTAGAGGCCTGCGGGTAAATCCGGGTTTCCCTAAACAATGATCCACTCTTCGGCCTCCGACTCTAAAAGGGTCGTTCTCATAGTGCCGCGCCCGCAAACGGTAGTGATCAAAGGACCGTTGCCCA
>JBKQRS010000408.1:0-5120 GCA_052143915.1 Bradyrhizobium sp. | reverse complement strand
TAGACCCCGAGGTTTTTAAGGATCGGTAGTCACTCCCGCGCCGTCCAGCAGAGTTCGCAGATTCGAACCTATCTTCTGCGCCAGGTCTTTGAGCGTTACGTTTCGTAGCGTCGCGAGCGCTTCGACTGTCTCTTTCACGTCGATCGGGGCTGTTGGCCTGGTTCCAACCTGCGTAAACGGTGCGTCGGTTTCGGTGAGCAGGCGATCGGAAGGGAGGGCGGCAACGAGGTCACGACCTCTATCATTTCGAAGCATCGCGCAATTGATCGAAAAATAACAGCCAAGATCAACAGCGCGGCGAGCCTCTGACTTGGAGCCTGTGAACCAGTGAAGGACGACCTGACCCTTACGAGCGAGTTGTGACTCGATCAGGTCGAGAGCCATCGTTGCCGTGCGGACGCTATGAACAGTCAGAATCTTGCCGCCTGCTTCGGCGCATTTCTGCAAAACCCGAGTGAATATCTGTTTCTGCAAGTCGAGAGAGCGGAAGTAACGAGGACCAGCGTCCAGTCCGACTTCGCCGACGTAGCGCGCCTGGGGCAGATACTCTTCCCACATGGCAATTTCAGCTGAACGCTCGGCAACAAGTTGAGGGTGAAGCCCCAGTGCGGCCCGGACATGGCGCGTTCCGTGGGTGAGTTCATGATTGCGCGGCCAGGCCTTCGGCGTAGTCGTCACCGTTAGCGTGTAGACACCGGCCTCCTCAGCGTCTCGCACGGCGGAAACCGGGTCCGGGAACAGATCGAGATGACAGTGAAAATCGACGAGAGCGGGCTTCATGGGAAACTAGCTCGGGGTGGCACGGACGCCTGCGAGCAATTTGGCAAGCTCGGCGAGCCCACGCTTGTAAACACCGGCAAGTGCCGCGAGGCGAGCTGGGGACTCGTCTGACAATGGTCCCGGCTTATGAATATAGAGTGCCGCTAGTTTTGGTTTCTGCCGGAGCTTCTCAATCGCGTATTGGAAGGAGCGTATCTGCTGCCCGTGCGCTTCGCGGGTATCGAGTTCACGAGCCGTGAGGTCCGACAAGGCGTATTTGGTGCTGTCCCCCGTGCTGAGAAGAGCGGCGCGGCGAATCAAACAGGGCAAGCAGAACCCGCAGTGGCCGGTGCCCAAGCCGAGCCATCGACCCTTCGTCGGTGACGCGCACGAGAGTGACTTGGGGGCGAGCTTCGCGAGCAAGGCCGGATTTTTGCAGCCGGCCGCCATTTCCCCCTTGGTCTTGTCCCAATAGGGGTTCTCGATTTGACCCGAGATCCCAAGGACGCCCAGCAGTTCATTCCATCTCGCGATATAAAAAGGATGGGTCGTCCGGGTGCTGAATGCGCCCAGGCGCAGAGGATCGAGCGGAACATTCAGCGCTATGAGGCCGTTCTCGGGTGCCCTGAGGACGAAGTTTCCGTCAAGACCTGTGCCCGCAAAGACCCCCGTCGCAAAAAACAGGAATGATCTTCCCCGCGTCGTCTTCTCGGATTCGACTCCCTTGACACCCCAGTTGCGAAAATCCATCCAGATTCGCAAACGAGAAAAGTTCTGTTGCAGATAATTCTTCTTCAATGCTTCGAAGAGCGTGTTCTGCGCATCACTGGTGGCACCGTCTCCGGCGTGACTAATCAGAAGAGGCGTCTTTCCCTCTTCCAGGGAGTCGATCGCGCCGATCAGGCTATCAAGGCCTCCTGAAAATAGAGCGAGACTGTCGAAGGCTGGCGGTATCAATTGCGGCGGCTTGTCGTGAACCGCTTTCTCAAATCCGGCCGCCCGCGGCCTGAACCCGACTGTCCACCGGTCGCCCGTCAGGAAATTGAGGAGACGCTGAAGCAGCGGTATCGCAGCGTTCCATCGCGCAGGATCGCTCACGGGAACCACGAGGCGAATCTCCCTTGTCCAGTCGTCCTGTGATTCTGTGGATCGCGAAATTCGCGTATCGGCGGCTTGAACGTGTGCCGCAAGCACCAGAAGATCAAGCCCGATTTCGGAAGGAAAGACCCCGATCTTTGGCAAATCGTCTAGGGAACCGCCTATGTCGTGTTCAAGGCGACTCTTGGAAACGACGAACTCCAGTCGCGTTGACACCTCTCCCTCAGCAGTTGGAATAACCGCTCGATCAGAATTGCCGAAACGTCCGATGATAAGGTGGCGCCTCATGGGGTTTCCGCCTCCGCTTCGGCCATGGTCTGCATGATCGCATAAGCCTGCTCATAAACACGGGTAACGAATCCGAAAACCCGTTCAGGTGTGAGAGCCTGCATGCCTGCCCGCGCCTGAGTCATTGAATCAGACACGCTGCGACGAACAAAGTCGAGAAGCTGCCGCTGGATCGATGCCGCCTGTGCCGCATCAGACGGGAGAGTGATGGCCTTCATCCCGATGTCGTTGCACAGGCGCGTCTCGATGGCATGCGTAGCGTAGAGTTCAAAAATCGTCTGCATCTGGTCAGCCGTGAGGCTGTCAAAGTCGGAGATCCCGGTTTCCGCCAAATCAGCGATTGTTTCGATGAAAGCGTCGCGCGCGATCCCTTCGTCTACCGTGCCTCCCTCGGGGCAGACATATTCCATCAGACCGATAAATACCTCTTCGATCGGCCGGCCCGCTAGCCTTTCGAGGTTGAGAGCGCGGAGGGCTTCTCGCGGACCGTTGGCTACGGCACTGGAAAGAAAACTGAGGAGCGGGACACCGGACGCAGGTGACCTTGCCATTCGCTGTGCGGCGGTCCGGCTGCCACCCGATGCTGAAGATACATAACTTGATAGAGCCCGGCCTAGACTCGCGCGATCGGAGCCGCCTGATCCGGCGAAGCGCGAAAAATTGCCGCGCGCGGCGGTGAACCTATCACTTGCCGCCGCCGGAGGTATTGCGGGGAGGACAGGGGGCGTGGGTGCCGGTGCCGGTGGCGGTGGCGGCGGCGCCGTCGGATCGGCCGGCGCTGGCACGGGCGGCGGTTGCGGCGGTGGCTGGGGAGCTGGCGGCGGGCTGCCATCGGACGGTAGCCAGCTCGGGATGAGCGGCCTGTCGCCGCCCTGGCCGCCGTTTGCATTGGAAGTTCCCACTAGTGCTGCACTCCTTGACTGCGTGTACGCAGCGCAGCGCCCGCTGCGACCTTGAGAAACTGGCTACCGTCGCGCTTCCATGCTTCGAGCAATTGATCATATCTCCGGCTCTGGTCCGAGTTCTTGATCACGCCTTCCCAACCGGTGCATGCCCACGCACCCAGCCTCTGCCGCGGCAATGCTTCCAGAAAGTCGAGGAGATTTCCCTGCAGCGCCGGGTGCGCCTTGACCAATACCGCTATTCCTGCGGCTCCGGCGGGTTCCGTGTCGAAAGTATCGCCCCCCACGATCCGGGCGCGGACGAGGTCGAGAACCTGAGCGGCCTCGGGGACCGCGAGCTGCCGTACTTCGGTCTCAAAGCCCTGGACCACGAATTTCGATCCGAGAAGCTTCTCCGCGACGCTGGCGAGCTGTCCAAGAACTGTGGTGGCACCGAAGTAATCTTTGCGATCTTTCGCGACGAAAAGATACGGCCGCAAATCTGACGCGCCGATGGCTGGTTCGATCTTCGCCCACGAACGCACTGCCTGGGACGAAGTCCACTCGGTCAGCTGTGCGCTGTCTGCGGCCTTCACAACTTCGGGCTTGGACACAGTCTTGTGGCCAGAGGTTACCTTCGCTTCCGCAGGGGGGATGGGTTTTGGAGATTGCTCTTTACGGTCGGATACTTCCTCCTCCAGCCGGACAAGGTCGGTACAAATTCCGTTGGGGTCGGATGCGGCCGACGTGGCAATCTGATCAAACAACCTAGGAATAAAGCGCTCCGCGAGCATCAACTTGGCGAGGACCGGCAGCTTCACGTCGTCGCCGAAGCCGCGCGCGCTGGCGGAAGACTGACGCAGTAGCAGCGTGTTTAGAAACCGCTTTATCTGGCGGGGATTTCCCTTGGTTCCGCCTGCCAGAATGGGTCCGATCTGCGCACTCAGGATCAAAGCGTTCTGAGCACGATCAGCCTTGGTGCCCAATGCCGTCTTTACCGTCGCCGCGTCAAGGACCGCACCCTTCCAGGGACGCTTCAGTCGCTCGCGCGCCGCGGCAATGAGCTTAGCGAATTCGGGCGCGTCTTCGCCCAGTTCGGCTCCGACGAACAGCAGGGTGACATAAATGCGAGTTTCGGTCTCCCCGAGAGCGGGAATGCGGAACGGAACCTGAATCAATTTTTCGAGGTAATTCCTGGCGTAGGTCTGCGGGCCTGTGGTATCGGGGAGATCGGGAAAGTGTTTGCGGACCGCATATTCGATCATCGCTTCATCGGCAGCAACTACGAACGCCGTCCGGGAAGTGAAGAGGAAGAGCCGCACGGCCTCCAAGGTTTCGATCGCCGTGTCTGGTAGACAGCGGTCGAGATCGTCAATAAGTACAACGAGCTGGTTGATGCCGGCTTTTTCCAGGAGTTCATCAAAAGCTTTTCGGAAACCGGCGATTTCTTCCGGGACGTTTTTTCCCTCGGTACCAGGCTTGAGAATATCCTTTGCACCCGACAGTGCGGATTCGACATTCTCTTTTGTGAGTTTTGTCGGATCGGTTACCCACCCTTCCAATGAATTGAGCAGAACAGGGATGGCGAGTGCGCTCGCACCAAGACCGTGCAAACCGGCATAAGCGGTAAGGGCGAGGCCGCCCGTTTTCTTGGCAGCCTTTAACAAGTCGATGCGATGAAGAATATTTCTTACCGCATCGGTGGCCTTCGTCAGGAGCGGACGCTTTTCAATCAAGCCCGTAACGATACCTTCGATCAGCGCAATCTTCGCGTCTTCAAAACCCTGAAAGCGCCAGCCGTTGAATTTGAGGCAGAGAACGCCCTCCTGGGCATTGAGGGAAGCCTCGATCATCTCCAGGACGCTCGATTTTCCGGCGCCCCAATCACCATGCACGCCGACAGTTACCGGGAGTTCTGGTTTCTCCCGCAGCAGCGTAACGATTGTCTTAGCAATCGCCTCATTATTGAGGAGATCAATCTTAGTCTCGTTGTCTGACAAGATCATGACAGCCACATCTTAATCTGATCCGATGGTTTCGGCACAAATTTACAGTTTGGCGACAGTATCAGACCAATCTCCAGAGTGTTAGCGA
>JBKQRS010000407.1:0-21288 GCA_052143915.1 Bradyrhizobium sp. | reverse complement strand
TTGGTCAGAAAATCGTCGGCGCCGGCTTCCAGCCCGCGCACGCGATCGGCCGGGCTGTCCAGCGCCGTTACAATCACCACCGGAATGAAATGTGTTGCCGGATTGGACTTCAACCGGCGGCATACCTCGAAGCCGTCCATGTCAGGCATCATGACGTCGAGCAGAATGATGTCGCAGTCGGCACGCGCGCAGACCGCCAGCGCCTCCGCGCCGTTGGACGCGGTCAAGACATCGAAATACTCGGCCGACAGCCGCGCTTCCAACAGCTTGACGTTGGCGGGGACGTCATCGACGACCAGAATGCGCGCGGACATCTCACTCTCCCTATCCGATGAAGCGTCGGACGGTTTCAATAAACTTGCCGACCGAAATCGGCTTGGACAAATAGGCCTCGCAGCCGCCTTCGCGGATGCGTTCCTCGTCACCCTTCATCGCGAATGCCGTGACCGCGACGACCGGGATGGAACGCAGTTCCGGATCATCCTTGATCCACCGCGTGACTTCGAGGCCGGACACTTGCGGAAGCTGGATATCCATCAAGACAAGATCGGGGCGAAGCTTGCGCACGAGATCAAGCGCCTCGAAACCGTTGCTGGTGCCGGAAGTTTGATAACCATGCGCCTCGAGCAGATCGCGAAAGAGCTTCATGTTGAGCTCGTTGTCCTCCACGATCAGGACGGTTTTTGCCATCCCGCCCCTCCCATCCCCGCTATAGAGTCCCGGCAGGCGGAGCATCGGGCGCCGCCGCCAAGGGTGTCAAAAAGTGAAATCAAACTAGCGCCAGATTCGCTCTAACCCGTTAAGCCCAAGTGCCATCTTTATGCGAAGTGGTTTCCACTTGCTTGAACACGTTCCGCAGACTCGGGCATGATCGTTTCAAAATAGAGACCATAAGTTACGGAAAGGCAAACACACCAGTTGAGAAAACCCACTCATACCCCCCGGGAAGTGGCTGAAATCGTTGCAGTTCAGGCGCTTTCCTTTGTTGCGGGCGACCCCGAGCGGCTGGGGGCGTTCCTGGCCGAAAGCGGGATCGGTCCGGAGACCCT
Source organism: Bradyrhizobium sp. (assembly GCA_052143915.1). GTDB lineage: Bacteria > Pseudomonadota > Alphaproteobacteria > Rhizobiales > Xanthobacteraceae > Bradyrhizobium. Next base: position 20,239 of record JBKQRS010000407.1, on the reverse strand, counting down.
GCGGAAGGCTGCCGCAGATCCGCATTTTCTCGCCAGCGTGCTCGATTTTGTGATGCGTGATGACGCGACCGTGAAGGCGTTCGCGGCAACCTCGCAGCTTCATCCCACCAACATTGCCGCAGCTCACCAGGCGCTGAACGATCCCCAATGGGAGCGCGACGTGCCCTGACACCAGTGCGGCGAATTTGAAGTTCCCATCAGACTCGCGGTAACCTGTTCGCAGGAACTTCAAATCCGAAGCCGCACCGGCAAATATGGTTCGTGCTCCCTTTGATTTCGAAGTCCGCAACAAGGTGGCGCGTCGAATGGGTGCGAACCTCGAAATCGGAGCGCCAACCGCGCCAGCCTTGGGGAAAGGACCGGCCTGCTTCTGCCGGGATTGCCTCCATGATCTGGACATCGCGGCGAGGCGGTGCGACGAATGCGGTTCGCCTCGCCTTGCGCGCCACCCGGCGCTGCCTTCGCTCACGCTTGCCCATATCGATTGCGATGCGTTCTATGCGACGGTAGAGAAGCGCGACAACCCCGAGCTCGCCGACAAGCCCGTCATCATCGGCGGCGGCAAGCGCGGCGTGGTCTCGGCGGCGTGCTACATCTCCCGCACCTTCGGGGTACGCTCGGCGATGCCGATGTTCAAGGCCTTAGCGCTGTGCCCCTCGGCGATCGTGATCCGGCCCGACATGGCCAAATATGTCAGGGTCGGCCGCGAGGTGCGCCGCGCGATGCAGGCGCTGACGCCGCTGGTCGAACCGATCTCGATCGACGAGGCGTTCCTGGATCTCGGCGGAACCCAGCGCGTGCACGGCATGATCCCGGCAAAGGTCCTGGCGCGTTTCGCCCGCGAGGTCGAGCGCGACATCGGCATCACGGTTTCCGTCGGTCTGTCCTGCAACAAGTTCCTCGCCAAGATCGCCTCCGACATGGACAAGCCGCGCGGCTTTGCCGCGCTTGATCAGGATCAGGCGCGTGCGATGCTGGCGGACAAGCCGGTCGGCTTCATCTTCGGCGTCGGACCCGCGACCCAGGAGCGGCTGATCCAGCGCGGCTTCCGCACCATCGCCGATCTGCAGCGCGCCGACGAGACTAACCTGATGAAGCAGTTTGGCGCGGAGGGCCGCAGGTTGTGGCGGCTGGCGCGCGGCATCGATGATCGTCGCGTGGTAGCCGATCGCGGCGCCAAGACCATTTCCAACGAGACCACCTTCGAGAACGACATCCGCGATTTTGCCACTCTCGAAAAGACGCTCTGGCGGCTGTCGGAGAAGGTGTCGTCGCGGCTCAAGAGCAGCGAACTTGCGGGATCGACCATCACGCTGAAGCTGAAGACCGCCGATTTCCGGCAGCGTACCCGCTCGCAATCGATTCACGCACCGACCCAGCTTGCGGCCAAGATTTTCGCGATATCGAGGGAAATGCTGGCGAAGGAAATCGACGGCACCGCTTTCCGCCTGATGGGCACCGGCGTCAGCGCGCTGCGCCCGGGTTCACAGGCCCACGACACCGACATGCTGGATCGCCGCTCGGCGGACGCCGAGCGCGCGATCGACGATCTGCGCAGGAAATTCGGCCAGGCCGCCGTGATCAGGGGCATCGCCTATGAGGGGCCGGAGAAGACGGGGTAATCCTAATCCGTGATTCCGGGATGGTCCGAAGGACCAGACCCGAAATCTCGAGATTCCGGGCTCGATGCTTCGCATCGCCCCGGAATGACAGCAGCGCCGTCACTTACACGGCTTGGAATCCTTGACGTCGAACTTTCCGAGCGCGCCGGAGATCACAAAGTCATTGTAGTCAAGCACCAGTGCCCGCGAGACACCATTTTCAAACAGCTCGAATGACATCGCATAGACCGGCGTCTGCTCGCCGTCGGTGGGCTTGGCGTCATGATCGTAATAGCTGACCGTGACCGGCCACCGCGTCATCGACCTCATGACGTCGTTCTCTGTGGAGGGGTCCGGTGAGGCGATGGTCCGGTCGCCGGGTATCGGCTGCCCGATCACCGACAGGGTATTGAAGACCTTTTCACCATTGTCCGAGCCGTCATAGACCGTCAGTTCGAGCACGGATTTGCCTTGTTTCGCGGCGGCGATGATGCGCTGAATTTGCTCGGTCGGAAATACCGTCGAGCCGTCGAGCGTGAACGTCTTGGCCTGGGGCTGTTTCAACTTGACCGTGATGTGATCGCCGGTCCGCTCCGCGATCCCGTCAACCGGGCTCGACTCGCTATCGTTCATGCGCGAATCGATCTTGAAACGATAGCTCTTGCCTTCGCCATCTTCCCACGACGTCGAACGAAGATCGCTGAGCGTCACCTTGCCCTCGCCGCTATCCATCTCGGACACCTGCCTGAATTCGGAGGTGTAGCCTTCGCAGGCGCTGCCGGTAAAGTTATAGAGAATGCGTCCCCGCGCACTGTTGATCGAGTTGGAACCACGCGACTTCAAGAGATTGAGCTCGTAGAGCGCCTGATGCGGGAGAAACGCGCCGCTTGCCGCGGCATCGGCCTTCCCGGCGGCAAGCCCCATTGCCATCGCGACCACAGCAAGGGTCCGCGTCAACGATCTGGCATCACGGGGCAAAATCCGGAATGGGCGAACCATGTTTTTTCCTTGGGCTGGAGCATGACCCGGAAAAGTGGGAACCGGTTTTCCGAAAGGATCATGCTCAAACAAAAAGGGTTGCGACACTTTATTCACCGCCCGATTGCGCCGCAACTGCGGCCACATCACGGAAAAGTAAGATTTGCGACCGGATTGCCATGTTTTTCGGCATTTTCGCCACCGCACCGCCCTCGCTTGCAAGTGGGGGCTCGATGCGCGAAACAAAGCTGCCCCGATCAGACTTGGTTCGGGTGCGGGTCGAATCAAACGGGGACGAAACATGGCGGGTACGGTCGAACAGAAACTTGCGGCACAGGGCATCGTTTTGCATCAGCCGCCGAGCCCGGTAGCGAACTACGTCGGTTTCGTGCGCACCGGGAACCTGCTGTTTGTTTCGGGGCAGGTTTGCCTCAGCCCGGAGGGCAAGTTGATCGCCAAGGGCAAGCTTGGCGCCGGCGTCACGGTAGAGCAAGGCGCCGCCGCGGCGCGCGGTTGCGCCATCAACCTTTTGGCGCAGATCAAGGCCGCGCTCGGCGACCTCGACAAGGTCGTGCGGGTGGTCCGTCTTGGCGGCTTCGTCAATTCCGCCCCGGATTTTGTGGATGGGCCGAAGGTGCTCAATGGCGCTTCCGACCTGATGGTCGCGGCCTTTGGCGACAAGGGCCGCCATGCCCGCACCACCGTCGGCGTTGCTTCGCTGCCGTCAGATGCCTCGGTCGAGGTCGAAGGGGTCTTCGAAGTCTCCTGAAGCGGAGACTTTCCTGGAAAGGAGCCTTGCGGTGCGCACGCGCGACTGGCTGACTGCGCGGCCGGTGGCACATCGCGGCCTGCACGACCGCGCGCGCGGCATCATTGAAAATATGCCGGGTGCGGCCCTTGCGGCAATCGATGGCAATTTCGCCATCGAGTGCGACATCCAGCTTACCGCCGACGGCGAGGCCATGGTGCATCACGACGATGCGCTGGGCCGCCTCACCGACGGCGCTGGCGCCCTGCTCGGCTTGACCTCGCAAGCGCTCAAGGCGGTCGCCTTCAAGGATACTCCAGAGAAGATGATGTCGCTTGGCGACCTCTGCGCGCTGGTCAGAGGCCGCGTCCCGATCGTGATCGAGGTGAAGAGCCATTTTGACGGCGACCGCAAACTGGTGAGGCGGATGGCGGAGGTGCTTGGCGCCTATTCCGGACCGGTGGCGGGAATGTCGTTCGACCCGGACCAGGTGCGCGCACTGCGCGAGACGATGCCGGAACTTCCGCGCGGCATCGTCGCCCAACGCTTCTACAGCGAAGCCGACTGGCCGGAGGCGACCGTGGCGCAGCGGAACGGCATGCTTCACCTCAGGCACGCGTTCGACACCCGGCCGCATTTCGTCGCTTATTGGGTAAATGATTTGCCGGCGCCGGCACCCTGGATCGCCCGCCATGTTTTCGGCCTTCCGCTCCTGACCTGGACGGTGCGGACAACAGAACAGCGCGAGCGCGCCGCCCGCTACGCCAATCAGATGATCTTCGAAGGCTTTCGGCCGTAAAACCCGCCCGTACCAGGACCTTCAAATCCGTGGAACCCGCACCCTTGAAGTCGAAAGCGCAATGCCCGATCTTCAGTAGCGTGGTCACCATGTACGATGGCTGATCGTTACGCGTGACCGGTTCAAATCATCGATGGATTCATCCGAAATAACCCTCGAAGCGGTGTCGTCGATCAGCCAGATCCCGGCTGAGGACTGGGACGCCTGCGCCAATCCTGTTCCGAATCCCGGCAGCCTCGATGGCCTGAATACGCTCGCCCCACCTGCCTCCCCCGGCTACTCCTGTGCCAGCTCAAAGCCTCACTATAACCCATTCGTTTCGCATGCATTTTTCTCTGCCTTGGAGGTATCCGGATCGGCCAGCGCGCGGACCGGGTGGGGACCGCGCCATTTGCTCGCCCGGCGCGACGGTATCATCGCCGGCATCGTGCCCTGCTATCTGAAATCGCATTCGCAGGGCGAATACGTGTTCGACCGCGGCTGGGCCGACGCCTATGAGCGCGCCGGCGGGCGCTATTACCCGAAGCTGCAGGCCTCGGTTCCCTTTACGCCGGCCGCCGGCCCTCGCCTCCTGATCCGCGATGGCGTCGACAAGGATGAAATCGCAACAGCCTTGGCAAGCGGCCTGATCGCGCTGTGCGAAGCGACGCATGCGTCATCCGCTCACGTCACCTTCGCGCGCAAGGCGGAATGGAAGTTCCTTGCCAAATACGGTTTCCTGCAGCGCACCGACCAGCAATTCCACTGGCACAACCAGGGTTACCGCCATTTTGACGATTTCCTTGCCACGCTGAATTCGCGCCACCGCAAGGCAATCAGGCGCGAGCGGCGCGAGGCTGTGGCTGATGGCATCACGATCCACGCGCTCAATGGCAGCGACATCACCGAGGATGCCTGGGACGCCTTCTTTACCTTCTACATGGAGACCGGCTCGCGCAAATGGGGCCGGCCCTATCTCACCCGCTCCTTCTTCTCGCTGATCGGCGAGAGCATGGCGAACGACGTGCTCCTGATCATGGCGAGGCGCAATGACCGCTGGATCGCCGGCGCCATCAATTTCATCGGTTCCGACACGCTATTCGGCCGCAACTGGGGCGCGATCGAGCATCACCCGTTTCTGCATTTCGAGGTCTGTTATTATCAGGCGATCGATTTTGCCATTTCGCGCGGCTTGAAGACGGTGGAAGCCGGCGCGCAAGGCGAGCACAAGATCGCGCGCGGCTACTTGCCGCAAACCACTTATTCGGCGCATTACATCGCCGACCCCGGCCTGCGCCGCGCCATCGACGAGTACCTCAAGCGCGAACGCGCCTATGTTGCGGAGGCTGGGCGCGAGCTCACCGAGGCCGGGCCGTTTCGCAAAAGCGCGGACGAGTCAGCCAGCGAATAGAACCAGATCCAGGAGCAGCCATGTCCGCCTATGACCCCAACAACCCCTTCGCCAAGATCCTGCGCGGCGAATTCCCCAGCTACAAGGTGTATGAGGACGACCACACGCTGGCCTTTCTCGACATCATGCCGCGCTGTGGCGGGCATACCCTGGTGATCCCGAAGGCTCCCGCCCGCAACATCCTCGATATCAGCCCTGAGGATTTCGCCTATGTCGCTCGCACCTCCCACAGAATAGCGCGCGCCGCGATGACCGCGTTTGCGGCTGACGGTATCACCGTGCAGCAATTCAATGAACATGCCGGCGGACAAGTGGTGTTTCACCTGCACATGCATGTCATGCCGCGCCACAACGGCGTGGCGCTATTGCCGCCCGCCAGCCGCAAGGAAGATGGCAAGGTGCTGGAAGAAAATGCGGCGAAGCTGGTAGCGGCGCTGAAGGGATGAGAGCGTCATTCCGGGATGGTGCGTTAGCGCCAGACCCGGAATCTCGAGATTCCGGGTTCGATGCTTCGCATCGCCCCGGAATGACAGTCCCACTCACTCCTCCTCGCCATCCCCCGCCTTCTGCGCCGCCAGCGGCGAGAACTCGCAGCGGTCGGGCTTGATGTCGAGCAGCGGCGTTTGGTCGAGGCAATCGAGCCCCCGCACCAGCACGGTCGAGCCCTCGATGCCGACCAGCTTGACGATCGAGGTGCCGATCGGATTCGGCCGCACCGGCGAGCGCAGCGAGAAGGTGCCGCGGGTCAATCCATTCTTCTTAGGGCTTTGCAGCACGAGATTGCGTCGCGACTGATGCAGCCAGTAGATCACCTCGAGGTTGCTGTAGAAATCGACGCCTTTGAGGGCCGGCACCCACGGCTCGAAAATCTCGAGCCGGCAGACCGGACCGCTATGGCTCCCCTGCCGCGGCGTGTCCTCGCGCGTGGTCCAGGGCGTGCGGATGCGGCCGATGAAGACGAGCCCGGCATCGCTTGCTTTGGGCATCTCGACGGCGACTTCGCCCTCGCGGAGTTCACTTTCTTGAACCATGTTTCAATCCAATGAGATGTTTCGCAGCCTGATCACTTCAGACCAGCGTGCCCGGTCGGCATCGATGAATTCCTTGATGGCAGCGCTGCTGCGCGGCCGCAGCACCGAATAGCCGATCTTCCCCAGTGACGCGCGGAACGCACCGTCATTCATCGCCCGGTCGAGGCTGCCCTTCAGAATTTGCGCGACGTGATCCGGCACCTTCGCGGGCGCGACGACACCGAACCAGACGCTGACGAGGTAATCGGGATAACCGCTCTCCGCAATGGTCGGAACGTCCGGAAGATCGGAAATCCTGTGCGCCGAACTCACACCCAGCGCCCGCAACATTCCAGATCGCACGGGCGGTAGCGCGGTGCCCAGCGAGTCGAACATGACCTGGATGTTGCCCGCCAGGAGATCGGTCAGCGCCGGCCCGGCGCCTTTGTAGGGCACATGGGTCATCTCGATGCCCGCCATGTGCTTGAACATTTCGCCGGCCAAATGAATGGTGCCTCCCGTCCCGGCCGACCCGAAGCTCAGCTTGCCGGGATTTTGTTTGGCGTAGGCCACAAACTCTGCGATCGTCGTTGCCGGCACGGAGGGATGGACTTCCATCACCACCGGCACCTCGGTGACCAGCGCCAGCACGCGAAAGTCCCTCGCCGGATCGTAGGACAGATTCTTGTACAGCAGGGGATTTTGCACGATCATCGAACCGGCCACGACCAGCAGGGTGTAACCGTCGGCGTCGGCGCGCGCCACCGTTTCGGCGCCGATCGCGCCCTGGGCCCCCGGCCTGTTCTCGACAAACGCAGCCTGTCCCAAATCCCTGCCGAGAAACTCCGTCACCAGCCGACCGAGAATGTCGGTCGGACCGCCCGCGGCATAGGGAACGACGACACGGATCGGACGCGCCGGAAACTCGGCGTCGTTGCCGCTGGCCGTGGCGGCAAGGGCGGTCACGCCGACAAGCCAGACAATCAGAGCCGACCGCGCGGGCAAATTCATGCCGTTTCCCTGATGGGCGTTTTTATTGAGACAGTACCGGAATGCGCCGCGGCTGCAATTCGTTAAACCGCCCGTGACGACGCGCCTTTCAGCCAAGCCACCATTTGCCGGCAAGCATCAGAAGTTCGCCGGAGACCACGCCAGCAAAGATTGACCGCCGGGTCGCCATGAAGACGATGAATCCGCCGGCGACTGCGGCATAGCGCAACCCGTCCGGCACGCTGGCCAAGGCGCCCGGCGGCCGGACGAGAATCTGCGCGATGACGCCCGCAAGGATCGCGGTCGCCACCGCCCTCACCCACACCAGGAGGTCGGAGCCCTCATCGACGCCGGCGCCAAGCCAAAGCCCGATCATGCGCCAGACCTCATTCGGCAGGAAGCCCGCGATCAGGAGCACCAGCAGCGCATGCCAGTCACCGAGGAAATCGCTCATTGCTGTTCTCGCCACCAGTGGACCGCGTAGGCGATGGTGCCGGCCGAGACGCCGCTGATCAGGATATCGACCCCGGTGTGGAACCTGGCCACCAGCGGAAACAACACCAGTCCCAACACCAGCGCCAGGATGTCGGCAAGATGCCGGCAGTTGCGCGCGGTCGAAAGCAGGAACGCGAGCGGCGTCAAGAGCAGGATCGCGGCTGCGAACAGTTCCGGGAGTTTGGCGGCCAGGCCATAGCCGATCGTTGTCGCCGTCAATGTGACCGAAACCAGACCGGCGGCGAGCCCATGGACGAACGCGATGCGGCGCTCGGGCGGCACGTGTGGCAACAGGCGAAAGCATTCGACCCACAGGGTGACGGCAATGAAATGGGTGGCCAGCACGAGTTGCCGCCGCTTCGTCTGCGGCGTGCGCAGCATCGGCAGCACCGACACCACCATCGGAAACAGCCTGATCGCGCTTACGGTCACGGCGATGGCCGCCTGCACCACCGTCGCGCCGGAGCCGAGCGTCGAGATCAGGATGATCTGCGCGGGGCCGGCCCACACGAACAGCGTGCTCGCCAACACCCAGCCCAGGCTGAAATGCGTGTCGTGCGCGAGCGCGCCAATTCCGACATAGGTCGCAAACAGCACCAGCGTCAGCACCGTTGAGGTAACCGACCGCATTCCCCATGCGAAGGCGCGCAGGGGATTTTGCCATCGGGCCGAGTCAAGAGCAGGAATGGCCATCGCGCGCATAACGCTGGCGAAACGGACCGGCGTCAAGCGAAGCCGGGTTCACGGCTGGCATGCAGCCCCCTGTCAGCTCCACGGATCAGCAATTTCCCGCGTAAGTCACCCACGGACATTCATATTGCGCAACACGAGGCACGCTCCGCCGGCGTGACGGATACGGTTGCAGAGATCGTCGGCAGCGGGGCGCGTGTCGGCGCCGATCCGCACCTGATAGAAGGTGCGGGTCCCCCGGCTGCGGAAGATCGAGCCGAGCAAGCTTGGATCCTGATCCCCGATCACGGCGCGCAACCGCGTCATCGCGCGAGAATACACCGCCAAGGCCTGGTCGCGGTTGAATCCGGCGGCCAACTGCACGCCCCACGGCCGGTCGGCACCAAGCTTCACATGCTGTTCAAGCTCGGTGACAAAATAATTGGGCGCGCGCTTGAGCAGCGCCATCAGTTCGCGACAGCCGGCGTGCGTCGCGCGGTCGGGCATCTTGCCGTTCTTGCCTGCCGCAGCCCATTCATCGACCGTGGTGCCGGTGATGGCGGCGACGTAATTGCGCGTCTCCTGCGGCATCGCCCCGGTGCCCGCGAGCCATTCCTGCACCCGCCGCGGTCCGGCATTGTAGGCGGCCGCGGCCAGCCCGAGATTGCCGAACTGGTTGCGCAATTCGTCGAGGAATTCGGCCGATTTCGGCAGCGCCTGCACCGGATCGAAGGGGTCGAGCAGACGGCGCTCGCTCGCGGTGCCCGGCATGAACTGCGCGATGCCTTGCGCGCGCTGGCCGCGGCGCGTGAGCGGTCCCACCGCATCCGACTGGAAACGGCTCTCCTGCCAGATCACGCGCGCGAAATACTCGAGCGGCAAGTCGTTGGCCTTCGCCGCCGCCTCGATCATCAGGCACACCGCCTCCCGTGTATCGGCCTCCCGCGCCTCCGCCGCCGGCCTCTGCGTCCCACCCTTGCTCGCATCGTCGGGCGTGGCGAGCTCTTCCACGCTCGGCCTTGCGATCCCGCCACCGGTTTGCGCAGGCGCCGCCTCCTCCGCGACCGCCCCCGCCACCGGCCAGCAGAGCGTCACGACCACGGCGCAAAGCGCGGCACGCGTAGCCCGGAGCATTTGCATTGCAGTCCTGTCCACTCCACTCGCTCAGACCATGCTTGACACGGGGAACCGGCAGTCTAGCTATCTCTGAATGATGGCGCGTCTATGAGGAGCTTATGGACATGACGGCAGCTTCGGACGACCCGCTTGGCTTTGCGCCCGACGACGACGCGCCGATTCCCTATATGGCGCGCACCCGGGAATATTACGCGGCGATCGGCTACACCACGCCCTATCGCTGGGCGCATTATGTCGATGCGCCGTTCCAGCCCCTGCGCAAGCCGCTCGCCCAATCCCGTATCGCCATCATCACGACGGCGGCGCCGTTCGATCCGACCAAGGGCGATCAAGGTCCCGGCGCCAAATACAATGGCGGCGCCAAATTCTATTCGGTTTACGACGGCGACACCTCGAAGTCGCACGATTTGCGGATTTCGCACATCGCCTATGACCGCGTGCACACCTCGGCCGAGGACAGCGGTACCTGGTTTCCGTTGCCGCAATTGCTGAGGCTCAAACGCGAGGGACGGATCGGCGAAGTTGCCCCGCGTTTCTTCGGGGCACCGACCAACCGCAGCCACCGCGTCACGATCGAAACCGATGCGCCCGAAATTCTCGCCCGCTGCAAGGCCGATGATGTCGACGCCGCGGTGCTGGTGCCGAATTGCCCGGTATGTCACCAGACCGTCAGCCTGGTCGCGCGGCATCTGGAAGCCAACGGCATTTCGACCGTCGTGATGGGCTGCGCCAAGGACATCGTCGAGCACGCCGCGGTGCCGCGGTTTCTGTTCTCCGATTTTCCCCTCGGCAACTCCGCCGGCAAGCCGCACGATGTGGATTCGCAGGCGCTTACGCTTGAACTCGCCCTGAGCGTGCTGGAGACCGCCCCCGCCGCCCAAACCACGGTACAATCGCCGCTACGCTGGAGCGCGATTGCCGACTGGAAGCGCGATTATAACAATATCGCAGCCTTGAGCGCCGAGGAGCTGGCGCGGCGGCGGCGCGAATTCGACGCCCAGAAGGAAATCGCGCGCGGAATGCGCGAAACCGCGGCGTAACCGCAACCTGCCGATTTACCTTAAAAGCAACATTGCAAGGTTCTGTATTCTCTACTGGAGGTGGCGCGGTTATTGTTAGCAGAGTGTTAATTCGGAAGTGGAGTGATCCGTGATCGAACGTCGTCAGAGCGCCCGCGCACGCGTCATCTATGGCGGCGTCATCGCCTACAACCGACGTCAATCGACGGTGCAATGCGTCATCCGGAATTTTTCCGAGGATGGCGCGAAAGTAGAGTTCGACAATCCCGCGGTATTGCCGGATGTCATCGACCTGCTGATCGCAAAGAAAAATCGCGCATTCACCGCAAGGATTGCCTGGCGCCAAGACATCGAAGCTGGACTAGCCTTCCATTCGGTCGAACAAGATGCCCCGATTCCGCTCGACTGGGCGCGTCGATTGCGGGCATGCGAATCCGAACGGCGCGAACTACAGAACCGGATCGCCAGGCTCTTGTCCGAGCATTGAGTGACACGGCCCGTGACACCATCAAAAGTCGCATCATTTCGCGCGTTCCTCGCCGCCGAAGCCGGTGGGACCGGAATCGAATTCACGATTATCGCAGCAACCGTCGGATTGATGATGGCGGTTCCGCTTTACCTTGCCGGCGCCATGATCACCGAAAAATTTGAGCTGATTTCCGCAGCCCTGAAGCGCCTGAACAATTAATCATAATCCGTCGGATAGCAGGGTCGATCGACACAAATCCGGGCCTGGCGGCGGTGATCAGTTTACGTTAACGCCGCATTTTGCCGGAAGCGGGCTTCCGCAGGCAGCAAAGCCGCGTAAAAGTCTCCCTCTTTATTGGGAGTTTTCCGATGCTGGACCGACGCCGGAGCGCGCGAGACAAGGTTATTTATGGCGGGGTCGCCGAGATCGGCGAGCGTGGCGCGTCCAGAGACTGCGTCGTGCGCAACATCTCGAAAACGGCGCTCATCTCGAATTCAGCAACCACGTCAGTCTGCCGAAGGATACGATGCTGCTGACGATCGCGCGCAAGGGACGCTCCTTCCTCGCCAAGATCATCTGGTGGCGCGACAATTTCGTGGGCGTCGCGTTCAGTTCGGAAACCCCTTACGAATTGCCCGGCTCCGACCTCGCGGAGCGGCTGCGCAAGAGCGAGCAGAAGAAACGCCAGCTGCAGCGTCGCATCAAACAGCTCCTGGAAGGCTAAGCGCGGCGATATGCTCCGTGCTCTACCGCCGGCATATCTTCGCCGAGACCGGCGCACGTGCAGGCGGATCTTGCGGTGCAAGATAGATCGACGGCTTGCCGCGCCAGTGTGACTTCGGAAATATTTGGACTGACTTGACCGTCGATACGCGGCCGCTTCGTGTCACGGACCAGCCGATGTCTTGTACACCCCCCGCGTCACGCCCATAATCGACACTCGTCGAAGGCTAAGCCCGGAAAGCCATGCGCACATTCTCCTTGATCTTGTTCTCCGCGCTGATGTGCTTCGCCGGCAAGATCGTGTCGGCGCAGACCGCGGACCGCACCATCGACGAGATCAAGATCGAGACGCTTGCTCGCGCACAGACCGGGGCATACCCGGCGCTGGGCATCCAGCCCATTGACGCCAGCGATGCGCTCGGTCGCATCCACACCAGGGATCCTGACGAATGGGCCGCGGCGTGGAGCGCGGTCGCCGACAGCTATATGGCCAAAGCAAAAGCGGCGAGCGACCCGAAGGAAGCCGATGCAAACTTTGTCCGGGTCTGGCGTCTCTATTATTTCGGGCAATGGCCGGCGCCGACTTCCGCAGGCAAACAGGCTGCGTATCAGCGGGCCATCGATGCCTACCTGCAGCATGCCCGATATTTCGATCCGCCGCTCGAAGTCGTACGCATTCCGTTTGAAGGCAAGGAAATCGTTGGCTACCTGCGGCTGCCTGCCAACGCCAAGCGCGCGGTGCCCCTGGTGCTGGCGATTTCGGGTTTGGACAGCCGCAAGGAAACGGTCGCCGAGACCGATGCGGTAGCGCTGGCCGAAGGCATCGCCTTCTTCGCGGTCGACAGTCCCGGCACCGGCCAGGCGCCGCGCAAGGCCGATCAGACCTCCGATCAGATGTATTCGCGCGTGCTCGATTACCTGACGACCCGGCCGGAGATCGACAAGAACCGCATCCTGGTCCATGGCCAGAGCTTTGGCGCCTATTGGGCCGCGAAGCTCGCACACACCGAGGCCAAACGCCTCGCGGGCGCCGTGACCCAGTCCCCACCGATCCACCGCACACGTTCCAGCCGGACTTCTTCCGCGGCCGGATGTACACCGCGAATATCTGTTCGACCTGCTTCCAGCGAGCCTGTTCGTGTACGGCCTGAAATCGGCCGACGAGTTGATCGCCTTCCTGCCGAAGATGTCCCTGCAGGCGCAGAACCTGCTCGGCAAGCCGACAGCGCCGATTCTCGTGGTGGGCGGCACGCGGGACACCCAGGTGCCCATCGATGATCTCGAGCTCCTGATCAACAGCGGCAGCGAGCCGCGCGAGGCCTGGATCAATCCGGCCGGCGGCCACATGGGGCGTACCGCCGGGACATGGCCTGACCCGGTGATCTTTCGCCAGGTCATTCTGCCGTGGGAAGTGCGGCGTCTGAACCGGAAGCCTGACGCGCCATAGGTTCGGCCGCGCCGGCCTGCCGCATCGCGACGCAAAAAATCGCAGCCACGGCCGCCCGACGCCCGCATCCATACATGATCAAGTTGTGGTTGTGACTGCACGATATTGCGGCAGCGGACGAGCGCCCAACACGCCTCTGGCAACGCAACCGCTATGCTGTAAGCTCACGGCCAGATCGGCCGGTCCTCGCTGCCCGGCCGTTAAACGACAACAAAAAAGTCAGCCCTGGAGGACACCCCATGTCAGCAGCTCCGACGCGCGTCTTGCTCCATCGCCGCACGCTTCTGCGCGCGGGCGCCGGCATGGCCGGTATTCTCGCAACCGGCCGCGCGCCCGCATTCGCGCAAGGTTCGCCGAAGAAACTGGTATTCGCGCACATCAACGCCGTCCCGGAATCGGCCGCGGTCGCCTTCGACTGGATGGCGAAGGAACTGACAGCGCGCTCAAACGGCGCGCTCGAGATGGAGTTCTTCGGCAAGACCCTGATCCCGCAGGAACTGGAGATCATGAACGCGGTCAAATCCGGCAGCATCGCGATGGGCAGTCCCGCAGGCGCCGCCGCCACAGTGTTTCCGGAAATGGGCGCGCTGCTCGTGCCCTATCTGGTGAAGGATTACACCTCGGCCTATGCCATGCTCAACGGGCGGATCGGCGACAAGCTCGCCAAAGACATCGAGGACAAGTACAAACTCAAGGTACTGTGCTACTTCGATTACGGTTTCCGCCATTTCTGGACCTCGAAGAAGCCGATCGTCGAACCGAGGGACCTGCGGGGCCTGAAGATCCGCGTGCAGCAGGCGAAGATTTTCGGCGACACCATCAACGGGCTCGGCGGCAACGCCGTACCGATGGCGTATGGCGAGGTTGTCACCGCCGCCAAGCAGGGCGTGATCGACGGTGGCGATCTGCCTGTCGTCAATATGAAGGCGCTGAAGATCTACGAGGTATCGAAATACGCCTCCCTCACCTATCACAATTACGGCCCGACCAACGCGGTGATGAATCTCGAAATCTGGAACGGGCTGTCGGCCGGTCAGCAGAAGCTGGTCATGGACCTTTCGCGCGCCGCGCAGGAAAAGATTCGCCAGGCGACCGAGTCGGTCGACAATTTCGCGAAAGCCAAACAGGAACTTGAACCGCTCGGCATGACTGTTGTCGAAGCCAATGTCGAGCAATTCAAGAAAGTGGCGCAACAGAAGATATGGCCGGCCTACAAAGGCCAGTACGGCGCTCTTTGGGACGAGATCGAAGGCTTCAAGGTCTGAATCAGCCGAGGGCCCGAAGCCCATGTTTAGCCGGTCTTTGGCCCCTCGCCCATCATTGCCGGAATTCCATTGCGCATGCTGCGTCACCTCTCAGCCGTTCCGAAATTCACGGTCACGGCACTGATCACCCTTGCAATCGTCAACCTCCTGGTCGGCGTGATCCTGCGCTATTTCGTCGGCGCCATCACCGACTGGCTTGACGTCGACCCGGTGCCGTTCACCTGGGTCGAGGAAGTGGGCGAGCTCTCGCTGGCTTGGCTGACGCTGTTAGGCGCTGCGATCGGAATCCAGTCGCGCTCGCATTTCGCCCTTGCGGTATTCGTGCATCGCCTGCCGAAAACCGCGCAGCTCTGGATCCACCGCTTCAATCACGCGCTGATATCAGGTTTCGGCCTGCTGGTGGCGTGGTACGGCTTCAAGCTCTGCCTGCTCAACCGCACGCTGATGACACCCGGGCTCGAGATCAACCTCGCCTGGCTCTACGCCTCTTCGGTGGTCGGCGGCATCCTGATCGCTATTTACGGTGTTGCGATGATGATCTCGCCGCTGCCGCAAGGCGATCCCCAGCACTGAGGCGACCATCCATGCTGCTTGCGACCGTCGCCGCCGTCTTCGTTGCCCTGATCCTGCTCTCGATGCCGATCGTGTTCGCGCTCGGCGTGGCCGGCATCGCGGGACTGTGGATCGGCGGCTACCCGATGCAACAGCTTTCTTCCGCGCTGGTGTCGGGATCGCAGAGCTGGGTGCTGCTCGCCATCCCCGCCTTCGTATTTGCCGGCAATCTGATGGAGCGCTGCGGCATGAGCCACGCGCTGGTGGAGCTGGCCCGAGCCCTGATCGGCTGGGTCAAAGGCGGGCTCGGAATGTCGGTGATCGTGGTGGCGTATTTCTTCTCCGACATCTGCGGATCGAAGATGGCGGAGGTCTCGGCGCTCGGCTCGGCGCTGATGCCGCCCTTGACCAAGGCCGGCTACGACCGGCGCGATTCAGCGTCCCTGATCGCGGCGGGCACCGCGATGGGCATGCTGGTGCCACCCGCGATCTTCATGATCGTGCTCGCGCAGGTCACCAACACCTCGGCGGTCGCGCTGTTCGTCGCCGGCTTCGTTCCGGCCATGGTGATCATGCTGTGCCTGATGGCGGTGGTCTACATCCGCGCACGGCAGAACGACTGGCCGGTCGATTCCAGGCCGAGCCTCAAACGCCTCGGTCACGCCGCGCTGCACGCCGCCGTGCCGATGGTGGTGCCGTTCGTGATTCTCGCGGGCTTCATCCTCGGCATCATCACCGCGACCGAAGCCGGCGCCGTGGTCGCAGGCTACGCCTTCCTCGCCGCCAAGCTTTATTACCGCAACGTCTCCTGGCGCGAGATGGGCAGAATAGCCTACGACAGCGCGATCCTGACCGCGGCGGTGGTGTTCCTGCTCGCGGTCGCTTCCGTCTACCAGTATCTGATGGGCGTGAGCGGCGTGCCGCAATTGCTCGGCCAGCTGCTGGGGCCGCTGAAAGCGCATCCGTGGCTATTTCTGATCGGAACCGCCACCATGAGCTGCCTGTTCGGCATGGTGCTGGAGGGCCTGCCCGCCGCGGTCGTGCTGATCCCCGTGGTGTTTCCGATCTCGGAAGCGATGGGCATCGATCCGATCCACTTCAACATCGTGCAGACCGCGGCCGTCGGCATCGGCCTGTTCCTGCCGCCGATGGGCGTCGGGCTGTTGATGGCACTGCGCTTCGCAAAGCTGAACGTCGGCCAGCACTTCCGTACCTATGTGCCGTACATGCTGGCATTGTTCGCCGGGCTCTTGCTGATCATCTGCATCCCGGAGATCAGCCTGACGCTGCCGAGGCTCGCCGGGCTGATCAGGTAACTCCTCTCAAGGACAGTCGTGCCCAAAATGGCAGAAAGCCGAAAGCGCACCGAACGACAGGAAAATTCGCAAGCCCCACGGCACCGGAACCAAGAGGATGAGCCCCGGCCATCCGCACTTCAAAATTCCCATGACGACCACGCCCAGCCAACACACCGCCAACAGGATCATCACGGCAAACCAGGCGAACTCCAGGATCGGTTGTGGTACACTTGCATATCGCGGAAACCATTGAACCAGGAATTCAGGATTCAGGGCCCACTCAACGGCGGCGATACCACAGGAAAGCCCGGCATAGAAAAGCAGAGCAAAGCGCTCGGCCATCGCGCGGAAATTTCTGAATTGTCGTCATCATGCCCATCGCCCGTTACGTGCTATCCAGGACGTCGCTAGCGACTACTAGTTTCGGTCCGTCAGATTACCTTTCGGCTCGCGTGACCCTTGGCAGGAGATCCTACGGTCGGCGTCGGCGCAACGTTTCCCGCTTGATCGCAATCCACCGACCGATACAGCCGTCGGACCGATTGAACGTTCCCGAGCCGGTATTTCCTGACAATTGCCCGACCGCGGTAAGGGTCATGCCGTTTCCAGCCCCGACCGAATGCAATGTGCCATCCGGATCGACCTGCCCGCTGCCGCCCCTGACGATAATCTTCCCCTCGACAATCCTCGCGGGTACCGAGCCAGAATTAGGACATCCGGCCCCCGTAAACGTCCATGCCCCGTCAAAATTCTTGTTTTCCGGCTGCGGCGCCAAGGGAGGTGCTTCTGTAGCGGGTGGTTGCACCTCACCATCGGGCCCGGAAAGGAAGGCTAATTTGGCACCACCCGCTTCAATGTCGCTGTGATGTGACCGATCCATCGCGTCAGAGGGGTTTGACGCGAAAATAGACAAGGCGCACCCGAAGGCCGCCCTCCTCAGCCACGCTTGAATGACACCACGCATGTCGTCCATCTTCGGCAACAAAGCCCAGCTAGTGTTGCCGACAACGACCTGGATCGCAAGCAAGGGGAGGTCAATTCCCCGGAGCCGCGTCCAAACTGTGCGGGTCAGCCGCCATTTGAAAAGCAGTGCCTTCCCTAAAGCAGAATGGAGCTTCCTTGGCCAGATACGACCACCGCTCCGCCATCGATAGCCACAAGTCTCTATTCTGCTCGTCGCTCTCGGCACGCCTTCGGCATTGCGCCTCTTGGGCGCGACAATCCTGTAAATTATTCACGACCCCACCCCCGTGAAGCAGCCCAATTTACAGAAAGAATTTTATCTGAGTCGCAGCATCGGCGCACTTACGATTTTGGCTGTTATGCGGCAGATGGGTCGCTCGCGACATAAAACTGCAAACAACTCCGCTGCCGGATCGAGTCGTGATCGAGAATCGTCGCGACACAGGACCCGCCATTCAACTTTCTGGCGTCGCGGCCATAGCCTTGGCGCGGATTGGCGCCACCGGACGGCGCGCCTCGCCCGCCTCCAGGGTGAAGCGCTGATCGAGCGAGTACCATGGCGCCGCAAGGTCCAACTCCGGCGACGGTTCATCGTGGCGAACGCAATTGCCGATCAGGGCGCGGGTGACCCCAAACTGCACATCTGAATCGATATGCTCGTCGTCGGGCGCGTAGACTTGCGAGATCAGGGTCTTGAACCCGGGCTTGTAGACCATGAAGTGCAGATGCGCCGGCCGGTAGTTGTGGCGATGGGTGGCCCGCACCAATTCTCCGACCGGCCCGTCGATCGGTATCGGGTATCCCGCCGGTTTCACACTCCGGAAATTGAAGCGTCCGCCCTCGTCGGAAACAAAGCGCCCGCGCAAATTCATCTCGGCCTGCTTCGGATCCTGGTTCTCATAGAGACCTTCCGGCGAGGAATGCCAGACATCGATTTCAGCCCCTGCGACGGGGCGCCCGTTTACATCTTCGAGGGCAACACGAACGACAAGTCCCGGACCTGGCGTCGGCGAGCGCACCAGAGTATCGCCGCTTGCGCTCAGCGGCTGATCGTCCCGCCAGAACGGCCCCAGCAGATTGGCCTGGGTCTCGGTCTGGCCATTGTTGCCGTTGTTGAGCAGGCAGACGAGCGACGAAACGCCCAAGGAGCCAGACATCAACACCACTTCATTGTGCGAGGACGTCGTCTTCTGTCCCATCGCCACGATGAGCCTGACCGCTTCCTGGAACTCGCGTTCGGTGAGGCGGACCTCGCGCACAAACCCGTGCAGGTGGCGCACCAGCGCCAGCAATATCTCGCGCAGGCGCGGATCTTCCACGCGGCAAACGGCTTCAACGACGGCGTCCGTCACCATGGCCTGATTTTCGATGATCATTTGCGCCCCTTGAGCCGTTACTCAACTCGCATGCATATCTACGGCTATGCGATTATCCCAGCAAAAAAGCCGGCGGTCTTGCGACGCGCCGGCTTGCTGATTCCTTAATATCGCCTTCTCACACCTTGACCAGCGGGCCCCGCGAGGCCGGGCCCTTCGACCCGCCGCTCGGACCGCTCGGTTTCGGTTTGCGCGGCACCGTGCGCTTGCGCGCGCCGGGCAGCTTTTCCGGCTTCGGCGTGACCGGCCCTTCGACGAATTCGAAGCCGATCTTTTCCTGTGCGGGATCCGCAGCCGCCTCATCCTTGACCAGCACGACACGGACGTGACCGCCGCCCTTGAGTTTGCCGAACAGCACTTCATCGGCCAGCGGCTTCTTGATGTGCTCCTGGATGATGCGCGCCATCGGCCGCGCCCCCATCTGCTCATCATAGCCATGCTGCACCAGCCATGCCTTGGCCGGTTCCGACAATTCGATGGTGACATCGCGGTCGGCGAGCTGTGCCTCGAGCTGCAGCACGAACTTCTCCACCACCATACCGATCACGTCGGCATTGAGATGCGCGAACGAGACGATGGCATCGAGCCGGTTGCGGAATTCCGGAGCGAACTGCCGGTTGATCGCCTCGTGATCATCGCCTTCCCGCCTGCTGCGGGTGAAGCCGAAGGCCTGGCGCGCGAGGTCGGCGGCACCCGCATTCGTGGTCATGATCAGGATCACGTTGCGGAAGTTGACCTGCTTGCCATTATGGTCGGTCAGCCGGCCATGATCCATGATCTGCAACAGCACGTTGTAGAGATCCGGGTGCGCTTTCTCGATTTCGTCGAGCAACACCACGCAATGCGGATGCTGGTCGACGCCGTCGGTGAGCAGCCCGCCCTGATCGAAGCCGACATAGCCGGGAGGCGCGCCGATCAGGCGCGACACGGTGTGCCGCTCCATATATTCGGACATATCGAAGCGAATCAGTTCGACACCGAGCGATGCCGCAAGCTGTTTTGCGACCTCGGTCTTGCCGACGCCGGTGGGACCTGAGAACAGGTAGGAGCCGATCGGCTTGCCGGCCTCGCGCAAGCCGGCGCGGGCGAGCTTGATCGCCGCGGTGAGCGCCTCGATCGCCTTGTCCTGGCCGAACACCATGGTCTTCAGGTCGCGCTCCAGGTTGCGCAGCGTCTCCTTGTCGTCGGCGGACACGCTCTTGGGCGGGATGCGGGCGATCTTGGCGACGATTTCTTCAACGTCGCGCAGGGTGACGGTGCGGCGGCGCTTGTTCTCCGGCAGCAGCATGCGGCTGGCGCCGACCTCGTCG
>JBKQRS010000406.1:0-2513 GCA_052143915.1 Bradyrhizobium sp. | reverse complement strand
GTCGACCGGTTGAACTCACAGCACAAAGCGGACATTGGCAAGTCGCTCCGGGACGCATTTCTCCACTCGGGCTATTTAAAGCATCCGCGCCGATTAGACCGACCGTAGGCCAGATCAGGCCGGGCTCAGTTCACTGTCAAAGACTGGCAAAGCAGTTGCTTGATCTAAATCAAGGTGAGCAACCTGGTATTGCTTTATTATTATTAAGGAGAATAGCTATGAAACGCTATTCTGTTTTACTAATGATTTGTCTTGGACTTGCCATCGTGTTTGTATGGCATCAACAACAGCAAATTACCAAACTGACAACCACTCGGCTGCTTGAGCATCAAAAGATTTGCGCGGACCAAGCCCAAAAGATGTTTGTGTCTCTCGGGTGGAAAATGAACGGCGAACCAGTAGGTACCCTTCGTGGCGCCTATACGAGCCATTACAATTCGCAAATGGATAAATGTTTTATGGAATTAGATATTACTAACGTTTCCGGTAGGTGGTCAGAGGACGACTCCGTGACCGATGCCTTTGAGGGATATGAATATGCGCATTACGCCGCATTCGACGCCTTCACCAATGATGATAATAAGAACATGATCGTCCGACGATGCGCCCTGACACTTTCAGGTCAACCAGTTCGCCAATGTAATTCCAAAGAGGAATGGCAGAAGCTAATCCTCCCGCTGATGCAAGAAGGATAGTGAAAAATTTAAACCCACTATCTGACACGGACATGATTCCATGTCCGCCTTTACTCCTTATGGACATGCAGGGGGTTAAACTAAGTCACGAGGACCTGAACCGTTTTGATAACACCGTTCAGGCACTCGTCGCGTTTCTTAGGTTATGAGTTGTTTGGCCGCGCGCGCTGCGCTTTCGGCATAGAGGCGGTCGCCCTGGATCAGCATCATGGCCTGGCAGCCTTCGAGCAGAATCATGGTCTGCCGGGCGCGTTCTGCTGGCTCAACGACCTTACGGCGCGCAAATTCACTGGCAAGCCAGGCTTCGATCGCCGCCTTGTGCCGCCGGGCGATGGCTCGCGCAGGGTGCCCCGGCAGATCGGCGAGTTCCATCACCAGGCGGGTGAAGCCCGCGCCGGTCCAGCGCGGTTGCGCCGCCCAGCCGGCCAGATCGCTGAACAGTCGGTCGAGCATGTCGCGTGTGCGGCGAGGAAGCCGCTCAGTCCAATGGGCAATGCGCTCCAGCGCCATCGTGTGCTGACGGTCGAGCACCGCCGCAAGCAGCGCATCCTTGCTTTCAAAATGGTTGTAGAGCGTACGCTTCGTGATCCCCGCACGAGCGGCGACGGCGTCGACGCCAACGCGCGAATAACCCCGCCGGTAGAACAATTCATAGGCAGCATCGAGGATGCGCTGACGGGTCTGGCGGCGGTCCGGCTTCGGCATGGGTGATCACGAAGGTATACCGATTAGTGAATTTACGCCATCGCCCCGGCCCTTCTATGCCTGTGCAGGGAACCAGGCAGAGGAGACGGAAATGGGCGAGGGCAATCTGATCATCCGGAAAGTGACCGCGCGTGCAGTGGCGGCGCCGCGAGTAAAAAGTGGGTAAAACATAACTCTGGGAGGAGTGGGGCATGTCAAGTTTTGCGTTGGTCACCGGTGGCACCCGCGGCATCGCATATGTGCCGCCGCCGCCATATGACGCGCTGCTGGCAAGTATTTCATCCCGCATTCCAGCGGAACGATTCATCACCGATCCGCTGCGCCTACTGACCTGGGGAACTGACGCAAGCTTCTATCGCCTCGTACCCAAGCTTGCCATCGTTGTCGAAAGCGAAGAGGAAGTGATCTTCCTTCTCGCCGAGTGCGCACGGCTCGGAACGCCAGTGACTTTTCGCGCGGCCGGAACAAGCCTGTCGGGGCAGGCAATCACGGATTCGGTCCTGTTGCTGCTGGGGGACCAATGGCGGCGATGCGAGATCGGTCCCGGCGCCGCCACCATCACGCTGCAACCGGGCGTTATCGGCGCCGAAGCCAATCAGCGCCTGGCACGACACGGCCGCAAGATCGGGCCCGATCCCGCATCGATCGATACGGCGATGATCGGCGGTATCGCCGCCAACAATTCAAGCGGCATGTGCTGTGGAACGGCGCAGAACAGCTACAAAACCCTGGCGGGAATACGCGTCGTTCTCGCAGACGGTACGGTGCTCGACACACGCGATCCGGCAAGCCGGGCCGCATTCATCGAGCAGCAGAAGGATCTGGTGAACGAGCTTTCCGCGCTGGCGAAGACCGCAAACAGCAACGCGCCGCTGGCCGCGCGCATTCGACACAAGTTCCGTATGAAGAACACCACCGGCTACAGCCTGAATGCCCTGGTAGACTTCACGGATCCGCTCGACGTCCTTGCCCACCTGATGATCGGTTCGGAGGGCACGCTCGGCTTTATCTCCGAAGTCACTTACCACACCGTGCCGGAATACGCGGACAAGGCGAGTGCGCTCATCCTGTTCGACGATCTCGAAACCACTTGCCGAGCGGTAACAGCGTTGA
>JBKQRS010000405.1:0-4589 GCA_052143915.1 Bradyrhizobium sp. | reverse complement strand
CATGATCTCCGCGCAAACGCGTTTCGCGTTTGTTGGCTAAGGGAAAACCGGTTCCCACTTTGCGCCAACGCGGCCCTCCGGGTCCGGATCATGCTCTTACGCCCCCTCGAACTGCAGCCGCGCCAGCCGGGCATAGAGCCCGCCCGCGGCGACCAGCGAGGCGTGGGTGCCCTGTTCGACGATGCGGCCCTGATCCAGCACCATGATGCGGTCGCAGGACAAGACGGTGGCCAACCGATGCGCGATCACCAGCGTGGTGCGGTGGCGCATCAATTCCTCCAGCGCAGTCTGCACCAGCGTCTCGGATTCGGCGTCGAGCGAGGACGTGGCCTCGTCGAGCAGCAACAAGGGCGCGTCGCGCAGGATCGCGCGCGCAATGGCGATGCGCTGGCGCTGGCCGCCCGACAGCGTGACGCCGCGCTCGCCGAGCTGCGCATCGAAACCGCCGGGCAGGCGGCGGATGAATTCGCTGGCATGCGCCAGATCGGCGGCGTGCTCGACCTCGGCGTCATCAGCCTCGGGCCGGCCGAAGCGGATGTTGTCGCGCGCGGTCGCGGCGAACACCACCGATTCCTGCGGCACCAGCGCGATCCGCTTGCGCACCTCGCCCGGATCGGCGGTTCTGACCGGCACCCCGTCGAACGAGATGGTGCCGGAGGCCGGATCGTAGAACCGCAGCAGCAGATGAAACAACGTGCTCTTGCCGGCGCCTGAGGGACCGACGATCGCGACCTTCTCGCCGGCACGCACCGATAGCGAAACGCCATCGACCGCCAGCGCGTCCGGCCGCGTCGGATAGGCGAAGCTGACATTTTCGAGACTGACATCGCCGCGCGCGGGCTGCGGCAAAGCGCGCGGCGACGCCGGTGCCGTGACCTGCGACTTCACGCGAAGAATTTCGAACAATCGTTCCGAGGCGCCGGAGGCGGCCGAGACTTCGCCCCAGACTTCGCTGAGCTGGCCGAGCGCCAAGGCCGCGAACGCCGCATACATGACGAACTGGCCGAGCCGGCCCGGGCTGATCGAGCCGGTCAGCACGTCGTTCGATCCGATCCAGAGGATCACCACGACGCTGGTAAAGACGATGAAGATGATGATCGCGGTCAGGACCGCGCGCGCCCGGGTCGAGTTGCGGGCGGCTTCATAGGCCTGCTCGACTTCGCCGCCGAAACGCGCATTGGCCAGCCGTTCGCCGGTATAGGCCTGAACGGTGCGGATCGCGCCGACCAGCTCGGAGGCATAGGCGGTCGCATCCGCCAGCGTATCCTGGGCGTTGCGCGACAGCCGGCGCACCCAGCGCCCGAACGCCACCAGCGGCAGCACGATCACCGGAATGGCCAGCAGCACGAGGCCGGAAAGCCTGGGGCTTGTGATCACCATCATCGCGGTGGCGCCGATAAACATCATGATGTTGCGCAACGCAATCGACACCGAGGCGCCGACCGCGGATTTGATCTGGGTGGTATCGGCGGTCAGTCGCGACATCAGCTCGCCGGAGCGCGAGGAATCGAAGAATGCCGGCGACAGCGAAATCAGATGCGCGAACACATCGCGCCTGAGATCGGCGACGATGCGCTCCCCGATGGTCATCACCAGGTAGAACCGCGACGCGCTGGCCAGGGCCAGCACCGCGACCACCGCGATCATCACGGTGAAATAGCTGTTGATCCTGGCGATGCCCTCGGGGGTAAAGCCGAAGTCGATCATCCGCCGCACCGCCACCGGCACCACCAGCGTGGTGACCGCCGCGACCGTCAGCGAGACGAGTGCGAGCGCGGCGCGGCCACGGTAGCGCGCTACATAGGGCGCCAGCGCCAGCAGCGGACGAAGCCGGGCGCTGCGCTTGGCCGGCGCCAAAGCCGTTTCGATGGAGGACTCGATGGAGGAGGTCTCTGCGGCGGCCAAATCGCGCCGCAGCGCTTCGTCACGCCGGTCTTCAAGCCGTTCCACTGCGCTCATGAGAGCTCAACCTATCGCTTTGCCACCCCCCAGATAGGCCCCGCCGCCACCACTGGCAAATCCGGGCCAAGCCCAGTTCGGGAACATACTTAGCTTGTTTTGAGGGGCAGGCTGCGTTATAGAGCCGCCCAAATCCGCCACCTCAACACCCGAAACACAGGCGCCGGCGCGCCGAAGGATCTGCCATGAAAGCCGAAATTCACCCGGATTATCATATGATTACGGTCGTCATGACCGATGGCACCGAGTATCAGACGCGCTCGACCTGGGGCAAACAAGGCGACAAGTTGAACCTGGATATCGACTCCAAGTCGCATCCGGCCTGGATCGGCGGCGCCCAGCAGATCCTCGATCGCGGCGGCCGTGTTTCGAGGTTCCAGAAGAAGTTTTCGGGCTTCCTCAAGAAGGATTGATGTCCTTCTCGGTTAGCATTCGACGCGAAATGACAAAACGCCCCTGCCCGGTCAGGGGCGTTTTTCGTTACGAAGTCTGATCAGATGCCTTCAGGCGGCGGGTGGGGACGACGGCGCCCTTAACCAAATCTGCGCCCCGATCGCGACAAAAATCAGGGAACCAAGCCCGATACTGATGCCGACGCCCTGCTGCAGCGGAAAGCCGGCCAGACAGGCGCTCGCGGACACCACGCCGACCAACCCGGCCAAGGCACCCGCCGCGATCAGGGGCTTGCTTGCGATCGGCGCGGCTGTCTGCAGCTCGTTCGACAAGGCGAGCATGGCCCCGATCCCGAATGCGATCGTTCCCAACAGAAAAAGCACATCGAACAAACGCTTGAACGCGGCAAATGCGCCGGCACCGTCGCGCATCACGGCAACAGGACCGAGCACAAACCCCACAATCGCGTCGACGAAGGTAAACACGACGATGCTCAGGACAATCGCGATCCAGCCGGCGACGGCCAATCCTCTGCCTCGCCGCGCCAATTCAAGCGCGACGAGCAGCGCGCCCACTGCCATCACAATATCCGAGAAAATGCCAATCGTTCCGGCCCAGTGCATGCTGGATTGACCGGCGAGCGCACCAGCCAACGCCGCGGCCTGATCAAAGGGCTGCGCCGGCAGCGCCGCCGCAGGCGGGGACAGCGCATACAAAACGCTGGTCGCGGTGACACCGAGCGAACCCAGCGCGACGCAGGCGCCGCCCGCGCTCAGACCAGAGACCGGAAGATCGCTCGCGGCAAATTCCCGGCCGAGATCAAGCCTTGCTGGAGTGGTGTCCGTCATTCCTGCCTCCTCTTGCCTGGAAGCCCATTTAGTTGCAGAGTGAAACCATAGAACAAAGGGTTTCACTCTGCAACCATGCCAGGCAAGACAGACCTCTCCGAACTCAACTGTTCGCTGGCGCGGACGCTCGCGGTCGTGGGGGACTGGTGGACGCTATTGATCGTTCGCGACGCCTTCCTGGGCGTTCGCCGTTTCGGCGACTTCCAGAAAAATCTGGGAATCGCGAAAAACATTCTCTCGGCGCGGCTCGAACGTCTCGCGACGCACGGCATCCTTGAGCGTGGCGGATCCAGCACGCGTCCGAGCTATCAGCTCACCGAAAGAGGTCGCGCGTTGCTGCCGGCCATGGTCGCCCTCATGCAGTGGGGCGACATTTGGGTATCCGCCAACAAGCCGCCGGTCCTTGTGACCGACGAGAGGGGGCGAGCGGTCGCATCGGTCCAGTTGAAAAGCGGTGGAGACGAGGTCAGCGCACAGAACGTCCGGTTTCATCCGGGGCCGGGGGCCACAGCCCGAACGCGTGCTTTCTTCAACGGCCTGTCAAGGTCGAGCGGTAGCGCCGCGGTTCCGCCAAGAAATGCGCCGAAAAAAATCTGAAGGATCGCCGCCGTCAGGCGATCCCCGTGGCAGCGGCCGTTACTGCTCGAACGCCGCCTTCAGGCGGTTAAGCTGCGGCACCAGCGGATTGCCGATCGGGGCGCGCTCGGTGGCCGGGGCGTGGATCGTCGCGTCGAGGCGGCGCACCTTGGCTTGCAGCGCCATCGAACGCGCGATCAGGTCCTGCAATGGCTGCGGCAGTTTTTCGATCATCTCATACGCGCCGGGATCGGCGGCCGAGAGCTTGACCTTGGTCTTTTCGCGATTGGCCTGGGTCAAGGTCATCTCGCCTTCCTTCACGGCGCGATGCAGCAACAGCCATGACGCCAATTGCATCAGGCGGGTGGTCAGACGCATGCTTTCCGTCGCGTAGGTGAGGCTGACGGAGCGGTCGAGCGCCTTGGCCTCGGTGCGGCCGGCCCCATCGAGATAGGCGGCGGTCTCCTCGACCAGGTCCATGCCCTCCCGGAACAGGGTTCCGAACGCCGCCGAATTGGTCAGCCGTTCGCTGAATTGAACAAGTGCGGTTTCGCCTTGCGCACGGTCCGACATGGTTAACGCCCTCACGCCACTGCTTACGCTGCCGGCTTGGGTAAGCGCCGACTTATGATGAACAAATCATTGCGCGGCAGCAGGCCGGAGTCCAGCCGCAAGCGCGATTATGGTTTCCAACGCGGTGACGGAATAGAAGACGCCAAAAAAAGAGCCGCCGTTTCCGGCGGCTTTGAAGTTGATAACAGGGAGGCGTCAAACAGAGTGGACAGGAGCCACTCGGTGTCCAAAGAGGACGCC
>JBKQRS010000404.1:0-8715 GCA_052143915.1 Bradyrhizobium sp. | reverse complement strand
CGACGACCAGAAGACCGGCGTCGAGATCGTGCGCAAGGCTCTATCCTATCCGGCGCGCCAGATCGCGATCAACGCGGGCGAGGACGGCTCCGTTATCGTCGGCAAGATCCTCGAAAAGGATCAATATGCCTATGGCTTTGACTCGCAGACTGGCGAATACGTCAACCTGATCTCCAAGGGCATCATCGACCCGACCAAGGTTGTTCGTGTCGCGATCCAGAACGCGGCTTCGGTTGCGGCTCTGCTGATCACCACCGAAGCCATGGTGGCGGAACTTCCGAAGAAGAACGCTGGCGGTGGCGGCATGCCTCCGGGCGGCGGCGGCATGGGTGGCATGGGCGGTATGGATTTCTAAGTCCAACCCTTCGCTACTCAACAATAGGAAAGGCCCGGCAAAAAAAGCCGGGCCGTTTTCGTAGTCGCGAAGATAGCGGCGTCGAAGCATCGGCGAGTACCCATTCGTGAGGGACCACAAAGCTTGAAATGGTAAGGGCGATTACTTCCGAAAAGTGCCGCCAAGCAGACCCTGACATTCCATGACAGAGCATCAGCGAATGCCGGCTTCTGAGGGCAGTGAGCTTGTTTGACGTTGTCAGGCTACCGCGGATCGAACAGCACAGAATACTGCTCTGCCCATGTCGATGGCAGCTGCTTTAATAAATCATGTAGCTGAAGCGTGCTGGGTTGGCGTCCAGCCAGGATTGCCTGGGTGATATCAGGGGCGATTAGAGTCAGGCGGAGGATGCGGCCCAGATAGGACTCGTTGATCTTCTCGGCCCTGGCCAGTTCGGCCGAAGATGAGTATTCGTCGCTCTCGATCATCTGCCGCCAACGGTGGGCACGTGCAATGGCCTTGACGAGGGCAGTGTCGGCGCGTGGAGTAGGCGACCATGGCGCGGTCCCCGGAGGCGCCAGGATCTGCTTGCGATCGCCGCGCTGGAGAAAAGTAATAGGGATGCTGACCGTTGCGATACATCCATCCTTGCTGATGCTGGTTTTGGTGGCCCGAGCGGCGGTCGTCATGCGGCGTCCCGCTGGCTGATGGAATTGCCGATCAACTCGCCGATGAGGGAGGTAACGCCGGCGATCCGGAGCCTGACATCGACATGATCAGTCAGGACATCAACGCGCTCAACCAGCAGCTCAATGATGCGGGACTGCTCCGCAGGGAAGAGCTGGTTCCAAAGCGGGTCAAAAGCCTGCAGCGTGTTGCGGACCTCAGACTCGGTCATGCCCTTGATGGATTTGCGGGCGCTGCGCCAGGTCTGGACGATGATTTCGGGAGAGAGAAGCAGAAGGCGGACCTGGTCGATCACGATCTTTTCTATCTCGGCAGCCGGAACGCGCGTGGCGGGACAATCGCCTGCACCCTGCTTGAGGGTGGTCTGGCTAATATAGTAGCGATAGAGCCTGCCATTCTTCCGAGTGTGCGTCGGCGACATGGCGACGCCGGTGGGGCCGAAGATGAGCCCCTTCAACAGGGCGGGCGTTTGTGCCCGTGTGGCAGCCCCTCGCTTGCGGGGGCTTTCCCGAAACCGGGCCTGCACCTTGTCCCAGATCTTCCGATCGATGATGCTGACGTGCTCGCCGGGGTAGGAAACGCCCTTGTGCACGGCTACGCCGATATAGACGGGATTATTGAGCATTTTGTAGAGGATGCCCTTGTCGATCAGCTTGCCGTACTTGTTGCGGACATTTTCCGCGATTAGCTCCCGCGCCAGCACAGTGGCGGAGCCGGTCTTGAGGAAGCGCTGGAAGATCGAACGAACGAGTTCGGCATCGACCTCGTTGACAACCAGCTTGCGATCTCTGACTTCGTAGCCAAGCGGCGCCCACCCGCCCATCCAGATGCCTCGCTTGCGGGAGGCCGCGAACTTGTCCCGGATGCGCTCGCCAATTACCTCGCGTTCGAACTGGGCAAAGGACAGTAGAACATTCAGGGTCAAGCGGCCCATTGAGGTGGTGGTGTTGAAGGACTGCGTCACCGAGACGAACGTGACTTTGTGCTGATCGAAAACCTCGACCAGCCGAGAAAAGTCCATCAGCGAGCGCGACAGCCGGTCGATCTTGTAGACGACAACAACGTCGATCTTGCCGGCCTCGATATCGGCGCGCAGCTGCTTAAGTGCGGGCCGCTCCAGGGTGCCGCCGGAAAAGCCGCCATCGTCGTAGCGGTCGGGGACAAGGATCCAACCTTCAGCCCGCTGGCTCGCAACATAGGCCTCGCAGGCTTCCCGCTGGGCATCGAGAGAGTTGAATTCCATCTCAAGACCTTCCTCGGTCGACTTGCGGGTATAGACTGCGCAACAAAGCTTTCGGATCGGCGGTCGTTCAGAGCCATCGGACAGCCCCTGCCGCCCAAGACGGGCGGCAGGGCTGTCAGCCCCATCGGTACGACCCCGCCGGGGCGCTTTGCTCATGACGCGCTCCGCGAATTCTTGAGCCCAAAGAACACCCAGCCGTTCCAGCGTACCCCGGTGATCTGCCGGGCAATTGCCGACAACGATTTGTAGGGCCGCCCTTGATACTCAAAATCGTCGCCGCGCACGGTGACGCAATGCTCCACACCCCGCCATTCCCGGATCAGCCGGGTGCCAGAGATCGGCAAGTGCGGGCTGCGGCCTTTCGGCCTGCCGCCGGGCTTGCCCTCGTACTGTTTACCAAGCACCCGAAGCCGCTCGACGGTCTCCGTTTTCAGCCCCCCATAAGCCAACTCTTGGACGCGGTAGGCTAGCCGACTCTCCAGGAAGCGCCTGTTGTAGGGTGGCGGCTCTGTGTCGAACAGGGTCCGCCATTTGGCCTTCAGCGCGGGGGCTGGCTCGTCTTTCAGAGCGGCCAATTGAGCAAGAACCGTATCGGTCATGGGCAAACCTCGGCAAGGCAGGGTGGCGCATCACCGCTCTGGTCTGGCGTGAAGTGAAGCGAACTTTCTCCGAATTCCGCGGACTTTCGACTGGACTTAAGGGCTTCCAGCCGAATCAGGCCGGTCGCAAGGATCTCGGCGATCTCAGGAAGGCGCTGGTTCGCGTCCTCGTGATTAAAGAGCCCCGCTCGCATGGCGGCAAGGTGAGCCAAAAGAGCGAAATGTCTAGCGCTCGCAACATGGTAGCGAAACCAATCGGAGCCCATAGGGCGGGATAGGAAACAAAGGCAGTCCAGAACTGTGCAAAACCCGCAGTCTGTCGCCGCGAAGTCCGTGGGCGAGTGACAAAATCGCGGGTGATTCGGAAAAGCTGATCGCATCAACGCACGGACGTTAATGGATTATGAGCCTTGGCCTGAGACCGGATGCAGCCTTGCGGAAGCGCGGCAGCGTACCGCTGAGTCCGTGCTCAGCAGCCAGCCCGCGAAGGTGAGCGGCAGTCCGCCCACTAAGATTACAGCTATTGAAAAAGCGGTTGGGGCCGCCTGGAGTGATCATCTGAAAGATGGGCGGCTCGTTGCCTACGGGCATCCGGGCCGTGCGAATGCTGAGACTCAGGAAATCAGCATGGCTCAGTGGAACGCGCTCACTAGAATTGAATGGCAACGCTCTGCGGCCGCAGACGACCAGGCGAAAATCGAATTTTCGGACATCCGCGTCTACCCGACGCTACTTGCGCCCTGCCATGTCAGTCTACTTGCAGGCCGGACACTGGCTGAAGCCTTTGAGTGGTTCGTATTGGGCGACCCGGAGGTCGCGGCGCTCGGACGAGAGGCCGTCCGATTATCGCCAGAATTTGAAGCCGTATTCGTTCGCGGACGCTGCCAGGTGCATGGCGTCGAGCAGTGGCCACTTGCCTTCGAGCGATGGGTCATGGCGAGCACCGTGCATCCCGAAGCAGCCAAACGTTCGAAATTCGATGTCCCTCGCAAGCCCGATCCCATCGAAGTGGTAGTCGCGGCCGAGGCGCTAAAACATCGGTATAGAGCTTTGATTTCGGTTCTCAGGCGGGGTGAGCTTGAAGGTCGAGGCCTTCCCGCTAGTGCAGGACATACAGAAGCGATCCTGCGCTCCATCTGGTCCCGTGAGGAATTCCATCTCGATGCAAGCACCGGCGACGTCCTACAGGAAAACCCGGAATCGACGGGACGCCACGACCGTCTGATGAGGCGTTGGATCGGCGTGGTATTGCAGAGATCGAACTCCGTAAGCCGCGTGCATCACCTCAATGCGATGTTTCACGGGAAACCGGCCACGCACGATGAGTTGCTCTCTTCTACGCCAACGCCACAAGAAGTTCCGGTCAAGCAGTCGAAAGCGGTCGCTCGCGTAGAGACCAAATTAAGTGCGCGTGACGCCTGCGAATCGTGGCTGACCAAGATGATGGAGGCGAGCAAAGACAAGCGTATCTATAGCAAAGCGGAATTATGGGCGAAAGCTCAGTCGAAATGGCCTGGGACCTTGTCCGAACGCCAATTCCTGGCCGCGCGTTTAGAGGCGATCCAGGTGACGAAGGCCTCTGTATGGGGAGCGGTAGGGGCGCCGAAGAAATCGTAGCACTCAAATCGCCGCACTGATTAAATCGCGGCATCTTTTGTTTGGAGTCTCACCTCGGCACTGTCCCACCATATCGCAGTCGATGTGGAACAGTGTCCATGAGAGTGGCAACGGGCAGTAACGATTTAGATGCACTAATCACGGAAGTTCAGGCAGCTGATCTGCTGAGGCTTTCCGTCAGGACCTTGCAAGCGTGGCGGACGAGGGCATTTGGACCGGCATATGTCCAAGCGGGCCGTGCCGTGCGATACCGCCGTCGCGACTTAATCGCATGGATTGAGGCCAGCACTGTTTCGCCATCGCGCGCACGCTGGGTCGCGATATCATGAGCGTTTCGGTCGACGCGCGGCCTGAGCTGCCAATCAATATCGATCTCGAATCCCAGACTCTGGGCGATGCCGGAGAAGCGCTCCATGCCGAAATAAATGCCTGCTGTGACGACAGCCAGCTAGACAATGTTGCTAGCAAGATCTGGTACGTTCGGGGCCAAGACCGGCTTACAGACGCCGCCGCCGAGTATCTTCAGCATTGTGTGATCCGTCGACGCAGCACGAGCGGGATGAGATATCCCGTCACAGCCACGATCCCGCGGTTAGCTGGTCGTGTGGGCAGCCGTTTCAAGCCGCGCAAACCGCCTCGTTCAGCCGACCGTAAGGCATCCCGCGATCGGCGCCGCAGGTTAGGGGGATCAAGCGCGCTGCCGGACCGTATGCGGCACTGCTACACCGAGGGCAATCGCGCCGTGCTTTGTATCGTCGCCGGCGAGATCAAGCAGCAGGGATTCTGTGACCTGCCGGTCGACAAGATTGCCGCTCTGGCTGGCGTGTGTCGAACCAGTGTCCAGAATACGCTTCACGAAGCTCGGCGGCTACGGCACATCAGAATCGCTGAACGGCCGCAGCCCGGTCGGAAGCATCTTACCAACATTGTCGAGATTGTTGCCCCGGAATGGATCGCTTGGATAAAGCGCTGCCCATCAGCTGCTCGGGCAATAGGGTCCAAACCTGTGAAAAAAGTGAGCACCACGAAGAGTAAATATAAAAAGAAAGAGGCTCAGCAGGGTTGTGAGCGGAGCAACGGCTCCCAGAGCATCTAAAAATCTAACGTCAGGACAAATCGAATGATCTCGAAACAATCGATGAGCAGGAGCAAGGGACGATGGCGAAAATCAAGATGCTCAGACCCCTGGTGTCGAAGTCGAACGGGCGGACAATCCCCGTCGAGCCCAAGCGCGCTGATCCCATCTACTATTCCAAAGGGCATAAGCGATGACGTGAGCAGGTACTTTTGGATGCCAGCCTCAGGTGCCAGTGGGTCGAGAACGGGAGCCGCTGCACGAAGGCTGCACCGCAACATCGGTTGTTTGGTGATCACATCAAAGAACTGCGCGACGGCGGTGCACCCTTCGATCCAGCAAACGGCCAATGCCTTTGCGGTGCCCACCATACCCGCAAGACCGTTCAAGCCAGGGCGAACAGGTGAGGTACTTCGCCTATGCCGACCGTCACGGCCGCAAGGCCTCGCTGATGATCCCCAAGGGGGTAGGGGGTTTAATTCCTTTGGAAGAGGCAGCTCAGCAACCGCACCTACCCTCATTCGGAGAGTTTTTTTGGTACCAGGGCTTTTGATTATTTTACCGAAATCAAAGATTTCAAACCTCTCGCCAGCAAATTCCCTCGACGAAACAAGGCCGATCGATCGGCCGGCCACCGCGTTCGAGCATTTATTTTCCAACAGGCCCCAGGCGATCGCATCCGAAAAATTGTCGCGAAATTCGGGGGGGGAGGGGTGCCATGACATCTAAGGGGGCAGCATGAACCGCCTCGGCTCGGAAGTCGAAGCGCCGACAAAGGATGAGCTTCGCGTCGAATACTGGCCGATCGAGCGATTGATCCCGTCGGCGCGCAACGCTCGAACTCACAGCGCATCTCAAATCGCTGAGATCGCGGGCAGCATCCGAGCATTTGGCTTCACAAATCCGCTGCTGGTTGGCGAGAGCGCGGACATTGTAGCCGGCCACGGTCGACTCGCCGCAGCGCGGCTCCTAGGTTTGGCCGAGGTGCCGGTCATACCTCTTCGAGGACTGAACGAAGGCGAACGCCGGATGCTCATGCTTGCGGATAATCGCATTGCGCTAAATGCCGGGTGGAATCTCGAAATGCTCAAGCTAGAGCTTACAGATCTCAGCAAACTTGGCGCGGATTTGAAGGTACTGGGCTTCAACGAACAAGAACTTGTTAGAGCCTTGGGCGGATCGACAGGCT
This sequence comes from Bradyrhizobium sp., assembly GCA_052143915.1. GTDB lineage: Bacteria > Pseudomonadota > Alphaproteobacteria > Rhizobiales > Xanthobacteraceae > Bradyrhizobium. The sequence goes on along the minus strand of JBKQRS010000404.1, from coordinate 1,971 downwards.
TAGTTCCCGAGGACGCCGTGCCAGAACCATCCGAGGAGGCGGTCTCTAAGTTGGGCGATATCTGGTTGCTGGGACCCCATCGCGTCGGCTGCGGCGATTGTACGGACGGCGCCTTCGTGTCCGCTGTGATGGGCGATGGTTTGCCAGACCTTATGGTCACGGACCCACCATACGGCGTCGAATATGATCCTGCATGGCGACACAGGCGCGGCGTCAATAACTCAGCCAAGAAAGATAAAATCCAAAACGATGAAATCGCAGATTGGGCGCCAGCTTGGAATTTGTTTCCGGGCCAAATCGCCTATGTCTGGCACGGGGCCCTACGTTCAACAGTTGTCGCCGAAAGCCTCTTCAAGGCGGGCTTTGCCATCCGTGCCCAGATCATTTGGGCGAAGGAACGGCTCGTCATGAGCCAAGGAGACTATCACTGGCAGCATGAGCCATGTTGGTACGCAGTCCGAAAGCATGGCAATTGGACGGGTGACCGAAAGCAAACATCACTCTGGAGCATACCGAGTGCCGGTCAGGATGCTGAGACCAAGCACGCGACGCAAAAGCCGGTCGAATGCATGCGGCGACCGATGTTGAACAATTCAAGCCCTGGCCAGGCCGTGTATGAGCCCTTCTTGGGTAGCGGCACGACGTTGGTCGCTGCCGAATCCTGCAATCGAGTCTGCCTGGCGCTCGAGATCAAACCCGCTTTTGTCGACCTCGCCATCCGCCGGTGGCAGGCATTCACCGGTGAACAGGCCATACGCGAAAGCGACGGCGTGCATTTCGATACTCTGCTCCCGAGCGCTCATCTGCAGAGGGTTGATCCCTGTTCTTCGCTCGATCAGACCTTCTGATGCGTGGCCGTCGTCCCAAACCAACAAGGATTAAGGCTTTGACAGGCAATCCAGGAAAGCGTCCGCTAAACCTTCATGAGCCTAGACCCGAACCAGCTCTGCCGGAATGTCCTCCGGAGCTAAGTCCCGCTGCGCAACGGGAGTGGACCCGGCTAACCGTCGAGCTGTCGAAGCTCAATCTGATCACCAATCTCGATCGAGGGGCACTGGCCACTTACTGTGGCGCCTACGGGATGTGGGCCGAAGCGATGGAGCAAATTCAGAAATACGGGACCATGGTAAAATCGCCGACCGGCTTTCCGATCCAGTCGCCTTACCTTTCGATCGCCAATCGCCAGGCGGAAATCATGATGCGGATTTCATCAGAGTTCGGCTTCACGCCCGCGAGCCGGAGCCGAATTTCTGCGCCTCCCCCAGATCAATTGCCGCTGTTCGATGGCGTGCCGGACCAGGAAGGCTAGGGAGGTCAGGTAAGCCAATGACCAATCGTCGGTTGAGGGATTGCGTTTTTCTCTCCTGTAGATAGTATCATTCTTCATTGGCAGCAGCTAAATCAACGCTGCAACAACACATAACTCGGAATTATGCGCGCTCAGCCAGCGTATTTGGAGTGGATTAGGAAGAAGTATAATGAGATCCGGGAAGTCTGGGACAGGACTGATCGCTGGCACGCGTGGAGCAAGCGGCAAATCGAGCAGGAGATGCTCGCAGTTTCGCGACAGTTCGTTACACGTCGCAGGCGTCCGGAATCACGAAGACCAGCGTCGCCAATAAGAATACTTTGACCATCCGCCATGATTAGACTTCGCGCCAAGGTCGTCAGTCCTCGGAGCATTCAAACTGATACAGCTCCCCTTTCAGCGGTGCAGCCCATCAGGGTGTGTCACGACGTTTGAGTTCCATCTTGCGGAGGTTTTCCTGCGCTGTTGCTGAAACGCGACAGTTGCGAACGGGCGCTGTGGTACCCTCCGGGCAGCTCCAGCCGTACGGATCATGGTTCGTTCGGTTGGTTCGCGGGGGACCATGGAATGAACCAGCGCCTACGTCCGCTGTCCTATTTCCTGATTTCGGCTTTGCTCGCCGTATGTTCGACTGGCGCCATAGCACGGGCCAGCCATAAGCC
>JBKQRS010000403.1:0-3003 GCA_052143915.1 Bradyrhizobium sp. | reverse complement strand
CGCGACGCACTCTGGGACAAAATCGGTGAGGCTCTATCCGCCTTCACCCCGCAAGAATGCGCCAACTACTTCAAACACGCCGGATATGCACCATTTTAACCGCCGAATGCTCTAGCGATGTTCTCGTGCACACTCTGTTCCTGTCGGATGCGGGTACTGTCCGAATGAACCTTACCGAACCGAAGTTCCATGGCTGGAACATTCACGGTTCCCGGTTATATTGGAGAGATGGAAGATACTGAGGAAGGCTTTGTGGTGCTGGTCCACATCCCGATGAATGGCCCAATGGCGCCATACCGGGATGTTTATCTAGTTGGCTGCTCAACTCACGGCGATGCCGAGGCCAGAATTAGGGACCTTTATCCTTCAGAGCCGAATCTACGTATTTCCGCTGCAGATCGGGGCCGCCAAGAATCTCAGATTGGCACGTAACGAAGTGAGATCGTGGCAGGAAGGCCAAGCCTAGCCTTATAGAGCGGTGAGGCCGCCTCAGTGACGGCCTCTTTGCTTCCAGACTTGATTCGGCAGCGAGTTTGCTCGAGGGGCCGCGCCAATAACGCGGCCTCTGCCCTTTTCAGATGTGACCGCGTCCGACGAACTGCAAAAGAGTTGAAGGGGTGAAGTGCACCCCGTTTAGACCGGACACCGGCGTTAGCCGGAGGACCTAGGGATAGTCCTAGGTATACGCCTATGTCCGAGACGTTTTCGAAAGTCGAATTGATCACCGGCGTTGCCCGGAGGCGGCGCTTCACGACAGAACGGAAATCACCCGTGTCGTCACGATCGATGGCGAGCAAACCAATGTGGGCCCGTATCGGTAATAGTGATGACGGAAAAAGGGCTCCCAGCTTGCGCTAGGATAGATGTACTGGTCAGTTGGCGGGGGAGGAACGCACGCGTATCCGCCCACGTAATCCTGGGCTTCGGCAAAGTTCGTTGATGCAACGATGCCCGCACCAAGCACCGCAGCGGCGGCGAACACGTGTTTCAAAGTTTGCATCTGGCACATCCTCCGAGATCTTTTCCCTTGCGGACCAATATTGCCTATTTTGCCGACAGCTGGAAGCGCTGGTTTTTCAGGCCGGCCGGGGAACCGGCTGCCAGTACGCGGACACGCCCCTCAATCAAGAACGATCGCCCAAAAATCCCACCCGTTACGAGCCGCGCGCCGCCGGGTTGTTGCCGTGCCGTCCTTAGAACGAAAGCTCCCGTTAACCGATAACTTTTGCGCTTGATTCAGTGTTCTCTGGGCAGAGTACCAGGCTTGCGGGGCCGAAGACGCATTAGGGCCTCGTTGCCGAGGATGCTTTGAAGACTCTCTTTCTCAGCCTGTTGGCCTTCCATCCCGCAGCGAACGTGATGGAAAGCATCTTTTTCAGTGCGCGACGGGTCTGGCACCGCCCTTCGACGGGGCATGTCGGTGCGCGCGAATCTTACAAGATAATCAACGATTGCGCGTGGAGCGCTGCGTCCTGTTGGATCGCCGACCAAGCCGACATGGCAGCACACCACCGCTACTACGGCCGGGACGCCTATCCATAGGCGCCTACTATCGCGGTTCAAGAAAAGCGCCGCGGTGCCGGCAAACGCGCCGATCAACGGTCCCCACTACTGCGGGCGTTCCAATTGCTCCAACTCACACGGGTGAGACTTCAAAAGTCGGTCGCGAGCGGCCGCTTGGTTTGCCTCTCGTACGCTGCAATGCATCGTTCGGATTCCGCGATTTTCTGCTTTAGGTCTGCGATGGTGACCTGCATTTGCCCACCTCGCGCAATTTCACCAATCGTAAACCGGGCGGTGTCGAGGGCCTTCAACGCCTCGCGGTTCCTCTTGAGCTGAACCCTATGCCACGCGATCCGACTGTTGCTGTCTTCGCTCACGATCCGAATTCCTGATTCGCCGCAGTATATCATTGCATGTCAGCCGCAGGGCAGGATGGCACGATCACCCGTGGACATCTGCCTTCGGCACCAGGCCGAGCCACGCCGCAAAGTCGCGCCCACTTGCAAAGGCAGTTCCGTTGCCGATCGCAGCTACCATTGCGCTTGCAATGATCGGGCCGATGCCCGGAACCGTCATCAACTGCCGGCAGCTCGCGTCGCCGTGCGCCAAGGCCTCGATCTCATCCGTCACATTTTCGATTCGCTCATCGAGATGAGAGCAGTCGCCGACGCGGTCCTCAAAACTCCTGACCATACGGGTTGACAATACGTCGGTACGCGTAGCCAAAATGTCTGGAAGTTGATGTCGCAGGAAGCGAAGTCCTTGCCGCACAGGTATGCCGCGCTCAAGAAGAAAACTGCGGATTTAGTTGATCGCAGATGTACGATCGCTGATGAGGCGAGACCGAACGCGATGGAGCGCCTGGAGGTCTAATTGATTGTCGGTTTTTACTGGAACACAGCCTGTCGAGGGACGCAGCACGGCTTCGGCGACTGCGTAGGCATCCCGAAAGTCGTTCTTGTGGCCTTGCCGGAACGGTTTGGCATAAGCGGGCGGTACCTGCTTTACGTCATGGCCGAGCGCACTTAGCTCGCGAGCCAAATAGTGCGTCGCCATGCCGGCTTCGATTCCGATCAGGCACGGCGGCACATTGGCGAGCCGGGCCACGACTGCGAAAGAGCGGCGGTCATCAGGTCATGGCGTCTGTCCCTGATGTTCCTGGCTCCATGTTGATAAGCACATGGCCGAATGTCCCCATGCATAAATCACATTTTATGAAAATCTCTCGGAACGGGGGATGGGGGTCTCCGATTCTCAACCAAAGCAATAACTGCCCACCGAGGGGTAGACGACGATGTCAGCTTTTGCAAAACCGTTATCAACCGCAACTACAATAACTCTCGGGATTGCGATCAGTTTGCTGTCATCGGTTCCAGCCTCTTCCGAAACTCCTCAATCGAACCCCGCAGTGCGAAGACAGATCGCTGCTTCGTTTCAGCCAGGCGATCTTGTTATGCTTCGTTCAGGCGGACCTTTGATGACTGTTGTCAATTCAACGGG
>JBKQRS010000402.1:0-2613 GCA_052143915.1 Bradyrhizobium sp. | reverse complement strand
CCTAAAGACGCCGCAATTTTGAGCATAGTAGATATAAGTAAGACTTACATTTAGAAGCGCAAGAGATGTAGATTATGACAGAAAGAGCAACTACACTGTCCTTGGTCACCTGTCGACAACGCCGACGTCCAGGCCGGCATCAACATCGTGCTGAAGGCGCTGGAAGCCCCGATCCGGCAGATCGCCGAGAACGCCGGCGTCGAAGGCTCCATCGTGGTCGGCAAGGTGCTCGAGAACAAGAGCGAGACGTTCGGCTTCGACGCCCAGAACGAGGAATATGTCGACATGGTCGCCAAGGGCATCATCGACCCGGCCAAGGTGGTGCGCACTGCGTTGCAGGATGCTTCCTCTGTCGCTGCCCTTCTGGTGACGACCGAGGCCATGGTCGCGGAAATGCCGAAGGAGCCGGCTCCGCCGGCCCCCGGCGGCGGGCACGGGCATGGCGGCATGGGCTTCTAAGCCGTGCATCGTCCATATTCTCAATCGAAGGCCGCCCCCCGGGCGGCCTTCTTTTTTTGACGAATTGGGCGGAGCTTGGTTCCGATTCAATCGCAACCGATATAGCTCTACGGTGATGCCCGATCCCATCCTGCCCAAGGAACTTCACATGCGCGCCCTTCTTTTCTGCCTGGTCGGACTGATGACGGCCTCAACCGGTCTCGCCTACGGCCAGATGAAGCTGTCGCCGAAAGCCGCGCCTGGCGCGAACGAAACCCGGTACTTTACCGCCATCGATGGATTGATGGACAACAACGCCGACGTCATCCTCAAGGAAACCCGGCAGGGCAAGACCGTCACCGCGGCGGTGCTCGACGTCTGCTATCCCGTGGCAAAAGGCTCCGATCGCAAGGATCGCTTTGTCGCCAACCTCGCCGTGAACGGCCAGACCCTGACCGGCACCACGCAGAGCATCGACGGCAAATTGCCCGTTACGGTGAAGCTCATGCGCAAGCCGACCGGCGACAGCTTCGAATTCAAGGGCCAGATCAGCATCGGTCAGACCGTGACCGAGGTGAACTCGAGCGATAATTCAGACCTCAGCGAGAGAGAATTTCAGGACAATCAAACCACCGATGACGGCATCACGGCAACGCCGAGGGATTTTACCGAAGTGTCTCCGGAATCAATCGGCGTGAGAGTGAAGCTTGATGCGGCATTGGACTTCCTGAAAGGTTTGAAAGGCCAGGACGTCGAGGTTTCCCTAAGCAGCCTCGCGGTCACCTGCGATGCGCTGCGCGCCGGCGAACAGACGATCAACCTCAGCGCCGATCCCGATCGCGCCGCCGGGCTGATCGCAAAATTCAAATCGTCACCGGGCGTGGTCGCCGCCGGCTGGACCACCGGAGTGGTCGAGATGGAGCGCACCATCCGTTTTCCGGCCGCCGACTGGCGCGACGGCGATCGGCTCAACAAGGACAAACTCTCGGCGGCGATCTCCAACGTCTTGAGCGGAACGCTTGCGGCGAAATTGTCGTCAACGGCATGGAGCACCAGCACCGGAAAGCTGAAACTGACCTTCAAGCGCCCGAGCCAGGTATTCCCCGCGCTTGATCTCACCGAGGCAATCGAGGTGACCGCCCTGGTGGCGCCGGAAAAGCCCGGCACGTCCGACCGGCTGATGCTGTGGATCAGCAATCCCGTCGTATCGACAACGGATGAGGCCGCGGGCCCAAAACTCAATCTGACCAACGACTCCAATGGCGACGAGGAAGGCGATCAAAAAGACGACAACGGCTCCGTCGATGCGCTGGCCAAGGAATTCAAGGGACAACGCTGGGACGCGGACCGGTCGGTCTGGAAGTAGCCGCTTTGCCCGCGGTCCGATCGCAAAATCCACGATCGTTCCGACCGGAGATTTCAGTTGGTATTGATTCGGAATCGCAGCGGCCTGGTTCCGATAAACGACACCAGATCGCCCCGCCGCTTCCAGGTTGCGGCCTCGCTCAGCGCCGCGACCAGTTCATCGTCGGCCTGCGCCCGTACCGGCGGGCAATCGCGATCCTGCAGCTGACCGGGTACAAAAATCACCGTATTGCCCGCGACCGAAAACTGGCCGTTGCCGCTCTTGCACCACAAGTCGAGCTTGGCCTCGCCGTTGTCGCCGATCTCGAGCGTCGGAATCCGCTTCGATCCGGGTTGAGGCGCGGCATCGAGCGTCATCTCGAACCCGAACGGAAACCCGTCGTCGGCGCAAGCCGGGTGAGCCGCGAAGGCCGCCACGGCCAGTGCCGCCGCAGCTGCGGCGCGCCTTAGAGAATCTGTCGTTGAAAACATGCCGTTCCTCGAAATGTCCGGTCATTCCCGGACGCGCGCCGTTGTAATGGGCCAGCGTGACATTGACCAGATTGGCGGTCACAAAAAATTATCGCTTCGCAAAAAAATCCCCGCGTCCCATGGGATGCGGGGATTCTTGATCGATGTGGTGTCCGCCTCGGGGGTCTACTTCAACACCATGGCGGTGAACGGATAGACGTAGGCCTGCAGCATGACAAAGAGGCCGACCAGACACGCCAGCGCGATCGAGTGTTTGAACACGAAGCGCAGGATCGAGCCTTCATGTCCGTACCAGTTGGTGGCGGTGGAGGCGACGACGATCGACTGCGCGTCGATCAT
>JBKQRS010000401.1:0-19425 GCA_052143915.1 Bradyrhizobium sp. | reverse complement strand
GCCGAGGCTGCCCGAATGGACATGGCCGATGCCCCAATCAGTGTAATGGCTGAGCGAGTTCACCGTCTTGATCGACATGAGCGGACCTTCAAAGGTCGACATGCCGTAAAAGGCGACAGAGACGATCAGCATGCGCAGCACCGGATCGGTCCGCAGCTTGTCCCAGGCGCCCGAGAGCGTCATGAGGCCGTTGATCATGCCGCCCCATGAGGGCATCCACAGCATGACGGAGAAGGTCATGCCGAGCGTCTGCGCCCAGTCGGGCAGCGCGGTATAGTGGAGGTGATGCGGGCCGGCCCAGATGTAAAGGAAGATCAGCGCCCAGAAATGCACGATCGAGAGTCGATAGGAATAGATCGGCCGGTCTGCCCGCTTCGGGATGAAATAATACATGATGGCGAGGAAGCCGGCGGTCAGGAAGAAGCCCACGGCATTGTGCCCGTACCACCACTGGAACATCGCGTCCTGAACGCCGCCCCAGGCGATGTATGATTTTGAACCGAACACCGATACCGGCACTGCGGGATTATTTCCCAGGTGGAGAACGGCAATGGTGACGATGAAGGCGAGATAGAACCAGTTCGCGACAAAGATGTGCGGCTCCTTGCGCTTGACGAGCGTCATAAGGAACACAAGCAGATAAGTGACCCAGACAATCGTCAGCCACAGATCGGCGTACCATTCGGGCTCGGCATATTCCTTCGACTGGGTCACCCCCAGCAGATAGCCGGTGCCCGCGACGAGAATGAAGAAATTGTAGCCGAGCACGACAAACCACGGCGCGAGATCGCCGGCCAGGCGAACCCTCGATGTCTTTTGAACGACATAGAACGACGTCGCGATAAGCACATTGCCGCCGAACGCGAAGATCACGGCCGATGTATGCAGCGGCCGCAGCCGGCCAAAACTGGTCCACTGCAGGTCGAAATTGAGCACCGGCCAGGCGAGCTGGCAGGCAATCAACAGTCCGACTGTAAATCCGGCGATGCCCCAGAACACCGCCATGATGGCCGAGAACTTGACCGGGCCCAGATTGTAGTTGGGCCGGCCGTTGATCTCCTGCAGTGGCAGCGCCGCGGGACGATCGAAATACCGGTTGAGGATGACGAAAACCGAAGCCAGGCTCGCGGCCGCGCCGAGAGTGGCATGGAATGCGAATGGCGCATCGACGGCTTTGGCTGCGCCGATCAGGCAAAGGAAGGCGGTTACCGTAAAGAAAACCGCCAAGCCACTCTCACCAATGGTCATCGACTTCGAATTAAGGGCCTGGCTCATGCGGAATCTCTCTGAAGGACACGAATCTAGAAAACACAGTCTCGCGCAGCGCGATTTGATCGAGATCAACTTTGTTCAACTTGAAGTTCCGCACCACAGCCGGCAAAACACGGCAATTGGGTTTTCATCACCGACATCAACGGCTTGGCGAGCGCGTATTTTTTGCAAAAACGGCCATCAAAAGAGCCGTGGACGAAAGGGGTGCGCCAAGCTTATGCCGCGCCCTCGGCACAGGCGGCGAGCGCTCTAAGCACGTCTTCGCGGGCAACAATACCCACCAATCGATGGTCGCTGTCGATCGCGGGGATACTCCTGATCCGGTGCTCGACCATGAGCTGCAGCACGCGGGTCAATCTGGTATCGGCGCTGACGTAAATGTATGCCGATGTCATGATATCGGCGACGGTTCGCTCCATCAAATCATCATACCGCGGCATCATCTGATTAGGCGTGAAGGCAAAGCACTTCAGCACGTCGAACTTGGTCACAAGCCCGACAACCTGCGTGTCCTCCTCGACCGGATAGGTATTGAAATCGTCGCGCTCGAACATTTGGTTCAACTCGCCGACCGTCATCCGGCGTGTCACGGTCTTGACGTTGCGCGTCATGTAATCGGCGACAGTTTGCTGGAGAAATCTATACAAGGCGCGATCCAATCGATCTCTGTTTACAATGTGACTTCTAGTGCGACAGCAACACGCAACGCGCGGTTTGGGTGATCAAGTGCTGGGTCATGCCGCCGAGAATCAGTTCGCGAAACCGCGAATGCCCATAGGCGCCAGAGATGACAAGTCCCGCGCCGACATCGGCCGCCATTGCGTCGAGCTGCACGGGTGCATCCCGGCCCTGGTCCTGTTCCGCCACGAGCTCGGAAGCGGAAACACCGTGACGCGACAACCACGTCAACACATCGCGAACCCGCGCGAGCGCGGCCGGCTGGCTGGCGCCTGCCTCCACGATCTCCGCAACCGTGACGTCCTTGGCCTTGCGAAGCATCGGCAACGAAGCAACGATTGCCCGCCTCGCCTCCGGTGTATCCTTCCACGCCACGAGCATGCTTCGCAGATCGAGCCAATCGACTGAATCGGGGACAACGAGTAGCGGCCGGCCCGCCTCCATCACCAGATCTTTAGGGGTGATAAGCGCAAACGGATCGGAAAACGCGTCACTGTGCCCGCCGCTCACAATGATATCGGCGGAACGTGCTGCCTGCAGAACAAACCTGGCCGGGAAGTCAATCGCGCTACGCCATTCGATTTGCTTGGCCCGATTCCTGGCCGCCTCGCGAAATTGCGCTTCCAGTTCCGACATCCGCCTTTTGATCGATGCCTCGCCCTGATCGATCAGAATTTGCGCTGGCTCGCCGGTCGTATAGTAGAGGGGCGGACTGAATACCGCAGCCGCAATCCCGATTAATCCGGCATCGAAGCTTTCGGCAAGCTGGCCGGCGACCGCGAGACGGGCCTCATTGGGCTGGTCAATCGCCAAGCTGACCATAACAGTCGCGTATGTCATCCAATCTCTCCATGATCTCAGGCAAATCCTTAGAGCTGAAATCGACGAGCGGGATGAGATAGATCAAAGTGCCCCGACTGCTTGCGAAATCCAGGGGGCGACGGGCTTTGGCCCGGCCCTCAAGGAACATAATCCTCGCGGGATTATGACCCGGAGGAACTTGCATCCGCCCCCCTGTTCGGCGAAATTGTGGGTCTGTAACGCAGTTTGAGGCCTCCGCCTTTGTGGGCGTCAGTCTCTTCGCGGATACTGGACCCTGAGAAAGCCGGGCGAGTCTCGCGGTGTGAGGCTGGATCGGGCGGGAGTGAAGGCTTAGACGTGCCCGACGCAATTCATCTATCATCAGGCGACCCGATCCGTAACGACCACCTGAGGGTGCGGATCGAGGAATTTGGCGTCGGGACCTGGGACCTCGATCTGACCACACAGGAGCTGGAGTGGTCGGACACGGCCAAGAGCCTTTTCGGCGTGGCGGGCGATCAGCCAGTTACCTACGCGCTGTTTCTTTCCCTGCTTGATCCGGCGGATCGTGCGCGCACGGAAGAGGCGATCAAGCGGGTTGCCGAGAATGGCGACAACATGGACGTTTCCTTCAGGATTGGCGGAAGTACGGGCTCCGGTCACTGGATCCGCGCCCGCGGCGGCCTGGTCCGGGACGACACCGGGGCCCCGCGCCATGTCAGTGGAATTGTTCTGGATATCGATGAAGAGAAGCAGCTCCAGGACGCCCTGAGAACGCGAGAGAGTCACCTTCGCTCGATCCTCGATACGGTGCCGGACGCCATGATCGTCATAAACGGGTATGGCATCGTGCAATTCTTCAGCAGCGCGGCCGAGAGACTGTTCGGCTATGCCGAACAGGAGGCCATCGGCAAGAACGTCAGCGAGCTGATGCCCATGCCGGACCGGGCGCGCCACGACGGATACCTGGCGCGCTACCGTTCAACCGGTGAAAGGCATATCATCGGGATCGGACGGATCGTGACCGGCAAACGCCGGGACGGAACAACGTTTCCGATGCACCTCTCGATCGGCGAAATGCAATCCGGCGGCGCGCCATACTTCACAGGGTTCGTGCGTGATCTGACCGAGCATCAGCAAACGCAGGCTCGGCTGCAGGAACTGCAATCGGAACTCGTTCACATTTCTCGCTTGAGCGCGATGGGCGAAATGGCATCCGCCTTGGCGCATGAGCTTAATCAGCCGCTTGCAGCCATTAGCAACTACATGAAGGGCTCGCGCCGGCTGCTGGCGGACAGCGTGGACCCCAATGCGCCGAAAATTGAAAGCGCGATGGACCGCGCGGCCGAGCAAGCGCTTCGCGCCGGCCAGATCATTCGCCGCCTCCGCGACTTCGTTTCGCGGGGCGAATCCGAGAAGCGTGTCGAGAGCCTATCAAAACTGATCGAAGAAGCCGGCGCGCTCGGCCTGGCGGGCGCCCGTGAGCAGAACATTCAGCTTCGTTTCAACCTCAATCCGGAGATTGACCTCGTACTGGTCGACCGGGTCCAGATTCAGCAGGTCCTGGTAAACTTGTTTCGCAACGCCCTGGAGGCGATGGCGCAGTCGCCGCGGCGGGAGCTTATCGTGTCGAACGCCGATGTCGAAGACGACATGGTCGAAGTCGAGGTGTCCGATACCGGATCGGGCTTCCAGGACGACGTCAAATCCAACCTGTTTCAGACGTTTTTTACCACGAAGGAGACCGGAATGGGGGTGGGACTCTCCATCAGCCGCTCTATCATAGAGGCCCATGGGGGCCGGATGTGGGCGGAAACCAATACGTCGGGAGGAGCGACTTTTCGCTTCACTCTGCCCACAGCAGCAAGCGAAAGTTGACTCATGCCAAGTAAGGGAAGGGTTTACGTCATCGACGACGACGCCGCGATGCGGGACTCGCTAGATTTCCTGCTCGATGCTGCTGACTTCGACGTCTCGCTGTTCGAAACCGCCTTGAAGTTTCTCGATGCCCTCCCGAGCCTTGGGTTTGGCTGCGTCGTCTCCGACGTGCGCATGCCCGGCCTTGACGGAATCGAGCTTCTGAAACGCATGAAAACACTGAAATGTCCGTTCCCGATTGTGATCATGACCGGGCACGGCGACATCCCGCTTGCCGTCGAGGCGATGAAGCTCGGAGCGGTCGAATTCCTCGAGAAACCCTTCGAAGACGACCGCCTGATCGGCATAATCGAGGCGGCGATCCGGCAGGGTGAGCCCACCGCGAAGAACGAGGCGGCGACCCGTGATATCGCATTGCGGATAGCAACCCTCAGCCCCCGCGAACGTCAGGTCATGGATGGCCTGATCGCGGGGCTTTCCAACAAGCTGATCGCGCGCGACTACGACATCAGCCCCCGCACCATTGAGGTGTATCGGGCAAACGTGATGACCAAGATGCAGGCCAACAGCCTTTCTGAGCTGGTAAGGTTTGCAATGCGCGCCGGCCTGCTGAAGGATTGAGCTAAATCAAGCCGCCATTTCGGGATGCATGCTAATTTTAAAACATATGTCACTTAAATCAGCAAGAAGAGATGGGCGAGCCGTCGTGACGTCGTTGGTCGCAAAACCTGCCGTTTACGTGGTCGACGACGACGTGGACGTCCTCGGCTCGTTGCGATTCCTTCTGGAAACGGACGGGTTCAACGTTCGAACGTTCAGAAACGGCGAGGCGCTGCTGAAAACCGTCCGTTCAACCGGCGTTGACTGCTTCGTGATTGATTACAAGATGCCCGATATGAACGGTATCGAGTTGGCGCGCCGGTTGCGGAACCGCGATATCGCCGCGCCGGTCATCCTCATTACGGGTTATCCGGACGAAAATATCTCGGCCCGGGCTGAAGCGGCCGGTGTACGCCACGTCATGCTCAAACCCCTGCTTGAGGATAGCCTCATCACGCGCATTCGGGGGGTAATCAAGGAAAATCGCGCCAGTCACTCACCGGGGCTATAGGGGGCGCGACCTCCGGTATTATACGTAGGTAAACCTCCCTAAGATATCGCGCGAAATTTCCAGACTCGTTCAGCTCCCGTACTAGTTGGCCATCCGCCGCAAAGGAGATGGTCATGCTCAACCAATCGCTCAACGCTTCCGTTCCCGCCATTATTGGCAACAAGATCAGCCCGGTTTCTCACCCTGTTTCCGACCAGTTTGGCGCGGTCACCGGACACGCTGGCCTGATTGCCACGGAATTCTCATACCGAAAGGACGAGGAGATCTATGGCGAGGATGAGCCTGCCGAATACGTCTACCAGGTGATCTCGGGTGCGGTTCGCAGCTACAAATTGCTCTCGGACGGACGGCGTCAGATCGGCGCATTTCACCTGCCGGGCGACGTGTTCGGACTCGAATCGGGAACGATCCATCGGCTGGCCGCGGAGGCCATCATCGATACCACCGTGCGGCTGGTGAAGCGGCGCAGCCTCGAGCACGCGGCCGGGATCGACGTTCAGGTCGCGCGCAAACTGTGGGCGATGACCGCCGGCGACCTCCGGCACGCGGAAGATCACATGCTGCTTCTCGGGCGCAAGACCGCGATGGAGCGCGTAGCGACCTTCCTGCTGGAAATGGATCGCCGGCTTGCGGTCGCGGGCCTGATGGCGCTGCCGATGTGCCGCCGGGACATCGGCGATTACCTCGGCCTTACGCTGGAAACCGTCTCGAGAGCGCTGTCACAGCTCCACACCCAAGGCGTCCTCGGATTTTCCGGCGCCCGCCAGATCGTGCTTCGCAACCGCCAGCGCCTGCGCAATATGGATGCATGAGCACTACGGTCGCGGGACCCGGCGCGTCTCGGGCATTGCGAGCCAGATGGTGGCGAGGCCCGCCGCTGCAATGCCCGCAAGTCCGGTAAAGGCGATGCTGCTGCCGAACTTGTCACTGACGTAGCCGGCGAGCACGGTGCTAAGCGAAGCCCCGATGCCGGTTGCGGTGCCGACAATCCCCTGTGCAAGATTGAAGTGACCGCTTCCGAACGCCACGTCGGCAACGATCAAAGGCACCATGACGCTCAGCACCGCCGCGGTGATGCCATCGAACACCTGCACCGCGACCAGCAAATACGGATCGCTGACGGTTGCAAACATGACGCCGCGAATCGCCAGCGCAGCAAACCCCATCAGCAGCAACGGACGCCTCCCCCATTGCTGGGCCTTGCGTCCAACCGACGGCGACGTCAGCGCGACAATGGCTTGCGGCACGATAATGCAGGCGGCGATCAATACCGGCGCCCACTGGCTTGACCGGGTCGTTACAACACCCGCCATCAAAGGAAGCATCGCCCCGTTGGCGAGTTGAAGCAGCAAAATGCTGCCGGCGAAGACCAGTAGCGCAGGCTGGCGTACCAGGCCAACAACGCTGGTTGACCTGGCGTCCCTGGACTCGCGCGGCACGGCACCGTGGGCCCGGGCCGCATCGATCTCGCGCTCATGGATGCGCGCCAGCGATAGCAGGGTCGGAATTGCCAAAGCGGCAGTGACGAGAAATACCGAACGGCTCGACAGCAGATAGCCACAAGTGCCCATCACGGCGGCGGCAGTTCCGTTACCAAGCGCTGCAAAGCGGGCATTTCGCCCAAACCGCTCGCCGATCCCAAGCGGTCCGACCAGACCGAGGCTGATCGCGGCAATTGCCGGACCCAGCACGCAACTGGCAGCGGCATGCAGCGTCGCAGCGGTCAGCACGACCGGCAAGATCGGCCATGCGGCATAGGCAAGCGCACTTGCACCGATCGTCGCAACCGCAAGGCTGGCCACCAGCCTTTCGGAACGAGCGAAATCGACGATGGCCCCACCCGGCATCTGCCCGATCAACGCGACCACGCCACCGATCGACAGGACAAAGCCAATTTCCGCCTGCGTCCATTTCTGTGTCGTCAGATAAACCGCAATGAATGGACCAAATCCGGTCTGCACATCCGCGAGAAAAAAAATGAACCAATCGAGGCCGCGCAGGCTCTCGCGCGATGGCGCCGGCGGCTCAAGCACCTCCGCCTTCGGCTCCGGTGACGGCACAGGTTCACCACCACGACCGGCCGCCCGGCCACGGTGGTCATCAATCGGGTCGGGCGACTGTCTGAACAAGCGCACCAATAACTGGCTCTCCCACTTCCCTGCTACGGATCAAATTGCAGCGGCCGCAAGATGCCCGATGCGCCAAGGACGACAATGGGTGCATCCTCCTTGTATTCAGGCGCCGCCATTACCTGATCCTTTGTCAATTCGAGCGTGATGCTGTCCCCCTTGCTGGCGACGTGCCCGAAATGCAGTGCATTCCAGTCGACGACGATTTTTCGACTGCCGACGCCGAGAAATCCGCCAAAATCGATGACGGCCGCGCGCACGGAACCGGTCCGATCGACGATCACGTCGACGATATGTCCCATATCTTCGTCCGCCTGACCGCGAACATCGCGCCCGAGCACGCCGTGTGCCTCCTTGGCGCCGATGATGGTGACCTTGGGTGGCGGGGACGGCTCTTTCGATGTCGCTGGGGGAGTTGCATTCTGCTGCTGAGACGGCTGCGGCGCACTCGTATCGTCTTGCGCCCGGGATATGGCAGGCGGCAAGGTCGCAAGGCTGAATGCGATGAACGTGAATAAGATCCTGGCGCGCATATGCTCTCCTCGATTGAACAGTCCGGCACCGGCGCGAAAACTCCTTCGCTGCCGCATCGGCTTCACATAACCGTCGGCGCAAAGCGCCGGTCCTAGCGCGCGAGCACGATGGAAACCTGGATCCGGCCACGCGTGCCCATCACCTCCAGCGACACGTCATCGCCGTGACGCCGGACGCGAAGATCGACGCTTGAGGAGCCGAGCCGCAATTCGCGAAGCACCACCTCGTTGAGGAACGCCGGCAGACGCGGGTTGCGCAGGCGAATTTCACCGCGCCGAGCGTCGAATTCGAGCCCGAGCGCGGCCTCCAGCAAGGTGAAGGGCGTCGCGCTCGCCCAGGCCTGCGGCGCGCAGGCCACGGGATAGAGCGTCGGGCCGCGTCCCTTCTCGCGTCGAAAGCCACAGAACAACTCCGGAAGCCGCCGCAGATCCATATAGGTCGCGGCGTCGAACAGAGCGGTGAACACATGCTCGACCGAATGTTTGAGTCCGTAACGCGCGAGCCCCAGCGCGATCAGCGCGTTGTCGTGTGGCCAGATCGAACCATCGTGATAGGACATCGGATTGTAGCGCGCTTCGCCGCGTGCCACAGTGCGGATACCCCACCCCGTAAAGAAATGCGGCCGCATCAGGTCGGCGGCGACCATGCGGGCGCGGTCCTCCCGCACGATTCCGGTGAACAGCAATTGCCCTGCGTTTGACGTACGCACCGCGCAGGGCTGCTTGGCGCCGTCGAGTGCGAGCGCATAGGTGCCGAGTTCTTCGCACCAGAACGCTTCCTCGAAACGCTCGGCGAGCCGTTGCGCCTCGGCCTCAAGCTGGAGCGCCCTCTCGGGGATTCCCATGCGCACGGCGCAACGTGCCGCCAGACGCTTGCCGGCAAACACATAGCCCTGGACTTCGGCAAGCGCGATATAGCCTTCGGCGAGCCGCCCATCGGCATGGAAGATCGCGTCGTAAGAATCCTTCCAGCCCTGGTTGGCCAGGCCCTGTTCCGACGCACGCCGATATTCGACGAATCCATCCCGGTCGGGATCGCCCGGCCCGTCGATCCAGCCTAACGCCGCATCGATCGCGGGCCACAACTCGGCCAGCGTCTCATCATCTCCGGTGCGTTCGATATAAAGACCGGCCAAAAGCACGAACAGGGGTGTGGCATCGACGCTGCCATAATATTGCGCAAATGGCACCTCGCGCAGCGCGGCCATCTCGCCGCCGCGCATTTCGTGCAGTATCTTCCCGGGCTCGGCATCCGCCAGCGGGTCGGTCGTCCTGGCCTGATAGAGTGCGAGCCGCTTCAACACGCCGCGCGCGACCCGCGGGTCGATCCACAGCATCTGCAGCGCGGTGATGATCCCGTCGCGGCCGAACGTCGTCGAATACCAGGGGATGCCCGCATAGGGATATCGTCCCTGCGGCGTATCCGTCATCAGCATGTTGAGGTCAGCCATCGACTGGCACAGCACCTCGTTAAAGATATTGTTTGATGTCTCGATGCTGGCGGCACCTCTGGTCGATTGGCGCATCTCGCGGCGGTGCGCGAGCAGGCCTCGAAAGAACGCCACGGGTTTCGGCGCGGGCGGCCTGTTGCAGGATACAACAACAAACAGCGAGCGAACCTGCTGTGGCGCGAGATCGAGATGATAGGTCGCGGCGTTCGCCGCAAGCCGCGTCGGAGGCGGATCGAACTGCAGCGCCGTGCTGCGCGATTTGCCGTCGAGCCCGGTATAATCGAGCTCCACGCCGGAAGCACCAAGCAATCTGCCGGCGCCGACGCCGCGGCGCGGACGACGCTCGCCTCGCACTTCAAACAGATCGGCGAAGTCGTTGTCGAACAGCAGCGTCAGATCGAAACTCGCCAGATCTTCGCTGTGATTCTGCACACCGATGCGCTGATAGGCCGCTCCGCGCCAAAGGAAGATCGTGCGCACGATGTGCAGCATGTCCTTGCGCAGCACGATCCGGCCGTTTCGATAGACGTCGGGATTGGTGAGATCCACCGTCAACGCGGAATTGTCGTCCCGCAGATTCGAACCCAGCAGCAGCGGCTGCACTTCGTCAAGCACGAGCTCAAGTCGCGCCAGATAGCGGGTGTCCGCATTGAACAGGCCATCGGGTCCGCCGGCGGAAGCACCGATGTCGCCATGGCTGTCCAGCACGATAAACGTATCATCATGCTTGAGTGAGCGCCGCGGCCGCGCCCCGGGCCCGGTCATCGGAATATAGAACGGCGATTCCGTGGCCGTTTCGATAGCCCGGGCCGTCGTGATCTGGGTTACGGCTTCGACTGACATGTGACCTCGATCGGCTCCCCAACGTCGCGATGAACCCCACTCAACGCCACCGTCGCAGCTCAGGCCGCGTGCTTCGCAAGGCGGCTTATTTCCCGCGTTACCAGCTCGCGATAAGGCCCCTGACCCTGCATCAGGCGATCTGGCGGGCCGTCTTCGATAATCTTGCCGGCCTTCAGCATCACCACCCGGTCAAAATTGCGCAGCGTCGCAAGACGGTGAGCGATGGCGATCACCGTTCGACCGCGCATCAGGCGGACGAGCGCCTCGCGTATCGCCTCTTCGGATTCGCTGTCGAGCGCAGCAGTCGCCTCATCCAGCAGCAGGATCGGCGCGTCCTTCAGGAACGCTCGCGCGATGGCGATGCGCTGCCGCTGACCGCCCGATAGTTTGACGCCCCGATCCCCGACCATGGTTTCGAGCCCTTCCGGCAGCGCCTCGACGAAGTCGCAGCGCGCCGCGATCGCCGCGCGCAGCACCTCGTCGTCGGTCGCGCTGGGTCGTCCATATCGGATATTTTCCATGATCGATCGATGGAACAGCGAGATGTCCTGCGGCACAACGGAAATCGCCTCGCGCAGACTTTGCTGCGTGACGCGCGAAATATCCTGACCGTCGACCGTGATGCTGCCCTGCTGAACGTCATAGAACCGCTGCAGGAGGACAAACAGGCTGGACTTTCCGCCGCCGGACTGACCGACCAGCCCAACCCGCTGTCCCGGCTGGATGCGAAGACTGAATTTGTCGAACACACCAGGTCCGCCGGGATAGCGAAACGAGATGTTGTTGAAGGCGATCGCCGCGCCGCTCCTTATCAGCGGTTCGGCCTCCGGGTGGTCGCGCAGCTCATGCGGAAGCAGCAGGGTCGCAATCGCCTCGGTCAACCGGGCAACATGCTGGGTGACATCGACCAGTGCCACAGCGAGATCGCGCGTCGCGTTCAGGATTGAAAGCCCCAACGTACAGACCAGCACAACGTCGCCGGTGGTGGCGCCGCCGTGCTGCCAAAGCGTGATCGCCCACGCCAATAGCGCGATCGTGAGTACCACGGTCACTGCCGCATGGGTGAGCCGCAGCTTTTCCAGGTAACGCAGGCTGCGCCCCCGCGCCGTCAGTTCCCGGTTGACGGTGGCGTCAAAACGGTCGTGCTCAAAGCTCAGGCCGCAAAACGCCCGAACCAGAGGCATATTGTTGATGACATCAACCATCTCCCCGTCAACGGCTGCCGCCTTGTCCGCGAAATCGTCGTGCAAGGGCTTGCCGGCTGCGGCCAGGCGAAACATAGCGGCCACCATTCCGCCTGCGATCACAATCAAGCCAGCCGACATCGCCAGGCTCACGGTTCCAATCAGGGCGATGGCCGCAACCGTCGCGATGCAGGGTGGCAACACATTCCACACGAACATGTTCTCGACCGAGAAGACGGCATTCGATGTGGCGGTAATGCGGCTGGTCAGCATCCCCGGCAACCTGTCGGAGAAATAACTCGGCGCGTGACCGGTCAGGTGACGAAAGATGTCGCGACGCAAATCGCCGGTGACGCCCACGAAGGTGAAGCTCGCCGTCCAGCTGGCGATACGCCACAGAAAATTATCCGCGGCAATCAGCGACATGAGAAAAACGAATGCTAGCCATACGCTGCCCGCGTAGGCCGGCCCCGCCGACAGACCATCGACGAGATACTTCACGCCATATTGCGTGCCTACGGAACAGGCGACCGCAGCAACCACGGATGCGAGAATGACGACATGCGATGCAAGACGCCGGCGCAGGTAGCGCAGCACGAAGGGAAACGGACGATTGGCGTATCCTGAGAGATTGTCCATATGCTGCAAACCTGTTGAAGGAGAACGAAAGCCCTGCCTGGATATGTTCCGTTTGACCGAATGCCGAAGACCTCGCCGAGGTTCCCGTTGCGCCGCCATTGCTGCGCAACAATCGAGCAGCGTGGACAGCGTGTTCGAGGGTGATGGCATCAGCAAGACCGTCTCGTGGAAGAAGTGCGCGCCTTCTTGGAACTTCGCACATGCGGAAACGTTCCCTTTGCGGCATGCCGGTGCCACGGCCGGACGGGGGCTTTCGCCCATGTCAACAAACAGGAGACGGTGAGATGCGCATCGCGCAGGTTGCTCCGCTGACGGAGGCTGTTCCCCCGAAACTCTATGGCGGAACCGAGCGGGTAGTACACTGGCTGACCGAGGAACTGGTAGAGCTGGGAAACGACGTCACCCTGTTCGCCAGTGGCGATTCCCGAACCTCAGCAAGACTTGTCGCGATATGGCCGAAGGCACTGCGTCTCGATGGATCTGTCCGAGATCCCAATGCGCTGCACATGGTGATGCTGGAACAGGTGCGGCAAAAATGCGACGATGAGGAGTTCGACTTTCTGCATTTTCACCTCGACTATTATCCGTTCTCGCTGTTCTTCCGCCAGCCGACCCCGTTTCTCACCACGTTGCATGGCCGGCTCGATCTGCCCGAGCACCAGCCGGTATTCAACACCTTCTCGTCGGTCCCGGTGATTTCGATCTCGAATGCCCAGCGGCGTCCGGTGCCGCAGGCCAACTGGGTGCGCACGATCCATCACGGCCTGCCGGAAAACCTGCTGACGCCGCGGCCGGTGACACATGACTATCTGGGCG
Organism: Bradyrhizobium sp.; assembly: GCA_052143915.1. Lineage (GTDB taxonomy): Bacteria > Pseudomonadota > Alphaproteobacteria > Rhizobiales > Xanthobacteraceae > Bradyrhizobium. The sequence goes on along the minus strand of JBKQRS010000401.1, from coordinate 6,090 downwards.
TGCTTGGCCGGATCGCGCCGGAAAAGGGCGTGGACCGCGCCATCAAGATCGCCATCCGATGCGGCATCCCCCTGAAGATCGCCGCCAAAGTCGATCGCGCCGATCAGGACTACTACGATGAAATCATCCGTCCGCTTCTCGATCATCCCCTGATCGAGTACATCGGCGAGATCGGTGATCACGAAAAATCGGACTTCCTCAGCGGCGCGATCGGACTGCTCGTTCCTATCGACTGGCCGGAGCCGTTCGGCCTTGTCATGATCGAAGCGATGGCCTGCGGTACTCCCGTCATCGCCTACAACCGCGGTTCGGTTCAGGAGATCATCGACGAAGGTTTGACCGGCTTTATCGTCGAAGATGAAACGAGCGCGGTTTCCGCGGTCGGCCGGCTGTCTCAACTGGATCGCGGGATGATCCGAAAACAGTTCGAGACGCGCTTCACCGCGCGACGGATGGCGCTCGATTATCTCGCCGCCTATCACAGCCTGACGGAAGCCGCCGCGCCGCGTATCAAACTGGTCAGCAGCGCCGAATGATCTCCCGGTCTAGTGCGCGGGCGGAGGATCGGCTTTGCCGAAGCGCCGTTCGTAATCCTTGATGTAGGCTTCCGGGGCGGGCAGCAAATGGCGACGGGTCAGCGCCACCAGCTCGTCCCGACGCGAACCGCGAAGCGCCTTGATCATATCCAAATGGTCCTGGCGCGCGCGATCGAGGGCATCGGGAAATGCATTCGCATAAGACCTGATACCGTAAACCTTCTGGGCAAGCAGATCGATGGTTTCGATCAGGCAGGCATTGCCGCACAGACCGAACAAAACCTGGTGAAAGCTGAGGTTGCTGTAAAAAACCGTAAGCAAGTCGCCCGCGGCGATGGCCGCGGTGTGCCGACGCTGCAGTTCCACCAGCCGCTCTATGTCTGCCGCTGCTACCGGGAACGGAATGATGCGGACCGCCATTACCTCAAGCTCTTCACGAACCGCGTAGATTTCCCTTACCTCCTGCGGAGTTAGGCCGCGCACCAACGCACCGCGGTTCGGAATACGTCCCACCAGGCCCTTCTTCTCGAGTTCGAAGAGAGCCAGTCTCACATCCCCGCGATGGGTCTGGAACAGGTCGCAGAGATCCTGCTCGACCAGGCGCTCCCGTGGTTGACGCCGCCCCAGTACTATGTCCTCCTCGATGCGCTTTGCGATGATGGCTGCGGCCGGTTCTCGCGGTCGCGATACCGGCATCTGGCGGGATCTCGGCATTCGGACAGTCGCGCGTTTGGCTGGTTTTCCGACCATCATTTCCCCGAATTCGACGACGGGCCCCGGCCGCCCGGAGCCACCAAAAGCATAACAAGCCAGAGATAGTTTTCAATTTAGAAGGTAAAATTGACAACCGTATTGTAAACAATCTTGAATGCGGTTACCATCCAAAAAAATGCGCGGACAGCAAACAAGCGGACGCGAGCTTTTATCGTGGCCGCATCAGGGGGAAATGGCATGCAGAAAGCTCGCAAGGATTCCGCCGGCACCAAGGCTGACCCACACCAGGCCTCGTCGAGGCGGCAAGGCCGCCGCGACTTTCTCATCAAGACCGGGGGCATCCTCGCCGCGGGCGCATTCGGCGCCGTGCCGCTGCGCGGCTGGGCGGCCGATCCGGTCAATATCGGCGCGCTTTACCCGACCACCGGAAGCATGGCGCAGATCGGCGTCGGCTGCGTCGCCGCCGCCAAGCTCGCGGTCGAAATGGTCAATGACGCCGGCGGCATCAAGTCGCTCGGTGGCGCCAAGCTCAATCTGATCGTTTCCGACGTGCAGAGCGACACCACGGTGACGCGGACGGAAACCGACCGGCTGATCACGGGCAACAAGCTGTCGGCGATCCACGGCTGCTACGCCAGCGCCCTCACTTTGATCGCGAGCGAGGTGGCGGAGCGCGCCAAGGTTCCGCTGATCACGGGATCGAGTTCGGATCAGCTCAACAAGGGCCGCACCTACACCTTCACGCCGTTTGCACGGGCCTCGCAATTCGCCCGCGCGCAGTTGCAGATGTCAAAACTCGTCAGCGACACGCCGAAGGTGGCCGTCATCTTCGAGAATACCGCGTTCGGCACCTCGACTTCGAACGGCCTGAAAGAGCTCGCGCCGTCCGAAGGCGTCGAGATCGTGATGTTCGAGCCCTATTCGGCCGGATTCACCGATGCCAGCCCGCTGATCAACAAGGTGAAGTCATCCGGCGCCAATGCGCTGTTCTCGGTCTCCTATCTGAACGACCTCATTCTGATCGTGCGGACCGTCAAGCAATTCGGGCTCAACGTCTCGATCAATGGCGGTTCCGGCGGCTTCGTCATTCCCGACTTTTACAAAAATGTCGGCAAGCTCGCCGAAGGGCTGCAGGGCGTGGCGCACTGGAATCATGACGTCAGCGACGACGCCCAGAAGGTGAACGTCGAATTCAAGAAGCGCACCGGCGAATTCCTGTTCGAATATGCCGGCGGCCTGGTCGCCCAGACATTCATGCTGGCGGATGCGCTCGAACGCGCCGGCTCGGCGGATCCGCAAAAGGTCCGCCAGGCCTTGTCGACGCTCGACGTCTCCTCCGGCTATGCGGCGATGGCGCCGGGCGGAAAGGTCAAGTTCGGGCCCGACGGCAAGAACATTTACGGACACCCGGTCGGCGTGCAGTGGCAGGACGGCGACCTCGCCAGCGTCTTCCCGAAGGAAGACGCCCGCAAGCCGCTGCTCAAGATCTAGGACCGGTCGATCCAGATGTGGGAGACAGTGGCCCAGGCCGTCATCAACGGCCTGCTCATCGGCGGTATATACGCGCTCGTCAGTATCGGCGTCACGCTGATCTTTGGCGTCGTCAAGATCGACAACATCGCCCAGGGCGAATTCGTGATGATCGGGATGTACATCAGCTTTTTTCTCGCCAACCAGTTCGGCATCGATCCCATCGTGTCGATTGTCGTGTCGATGCCGGTGCTGTTCGTGGTCGGCGTCCTGGTCCAGCATTTTCTGATCCGAAGGGTGCTCGGACCCAACGACATGCCCCAGATATTCCTGACCTTTGCGCTGTCGCTCTTGCTTTTGAACCTCGCCTTGATGCTGTTTTCGGCAAACTATCGCACCGTCCACACATCCTATTCCGACGAAGCGTTCCATGTCGGCGGGCTTTATATCCCGGTCGCGAAACTCATCGCCTTCGTCGTCGCGATGGCGCTAAGCGGCGCGCTCTGGGTGTTTCTGCACGCCACCGATCTCGGCAAGGCGATGCGCGCCGCATCCCAGAACCGTGACGTGGCGATGCTGATGGGCATCAACCCCAATCGCGTGTTCTGCGTCGCGCTCGGCATTGCGCTGGCGCTGGCGGGCGCTGCCGGCTCCCTGTTGATGCCGTTCTATTCCGCCTATCCGTTTGTCGGCCAGGTGTTCGTGCTGATGGCCTTTGTCGCCGTCGTGCTGGGGACGCTGGGCAATGTGATGGGCGCGCTGATCGCCAGCCTGATGATGGGCATCGCCGAGTCGCTCGGCATTCAATATGTCGGCGCGGACTCCGGATTGATCGTGGTATTCGCCATGCTGCTGCTGACGCTCGCCTTCAAGCCGACCGTCCTTGGCGGAGGAAGAGCCCGATGATGGCCCGCGGTCTCTGCCTGCGCAGCATCGTCCTACTGGCGATCGGGATCGCGATCCTGATCGCGCTGCCGCAGGTGGTAAAAAGTTCATTTGCGATCGACATCTTCATCCGGATCCTCTTGTTCTCCTTCATCGGCACCGCCTGGAACCTGATGGGCGGCTACGCCAAGCAGTTGTCGCTCGGGCATGCCGCCTATTTCGGATTGGGCGCCTACACCTCGACCATCCTGCAGATCGATTTCAACATCTCGCCCTGGATCGGCATGATCGCCGGCGGCGTGGTCGCGATGCTGGCAAGCCTGCCGATCGGCTGGCTGTGCTTCCGCTTGCGCGGCCCCTATTTCACCATCGCCACCATTGCGACCGCACAAGCCTTGATGCTGATCTTTCTCAAGTTTCGCGATCTGGCCTGGGGCGCCGAGGGCACCACCATCCCGAACCTCGGCAGCGCACCGCTGATGATGCAGTTCGAGACCAAGGCGGCATACTACTATGTCGTGCTCGGCCTGCTCGCCGTCGGGCTCGTCGTCACCTGGCTGATCGAACGATCCTGGATCGGATATTATCTCGTCGCCATCGGCGAGGATGAGGACGCCGCCGAAGCGATCGGCGTCAACGCACCACGGATGAAGCGCGACATCTATCTGATCAGCTCGTTCCTCACCGCGCTCGCCGGCACGTTCTACACGCAATACATCTACTTCATCGATCCCGCGACGGCGTTTTCCTTCAACATCTCGATCGAGGCGGCGCTGGTATCGATCGTCGGCGGGATCGGGACGTTATGGGGCCCCGTGATCGGCACGATCCTGCTGGAGACGACGTCGACGCTGCTGCAGAGCTGGCTCGGCAGCTCGATCGGCGGCGTGCAGCTGACCGTGTACAGCCTGATCCTGATGGCGGTGATCCTTTGGCGGCCGACCGGGCTGATGGGCATGATCAGCGACGGCTGGCATCGCCTCGCCGGCCGCAAACCGGCGCAAGCGTAAGGGCACCCCATGGCAGATGCGCTCGTCATTTCTGGCCTCAGCAAGCGGTTCGGCGGACTGCGCGCCGTCCAGGAGGTCAGCTTCTCGGTAAAGGAAAACGAAACCGTCGCTTTGATCGGGCCGAACGGCGCCGGCAAGACCACGAGCTTCAATCTCATCACCGGGTTTCACCGGCCGGATGCCGGCTCGGTGCTGGCCTATGGACGCGAGATCGTCGGCCTGAAACCGCACGACATCTGCGCGCATGGCCTCGCCCGCACCTTCCAGGTGGCAAAGCCGTTCGGCGCCATGACGGTCTTGAACAACGTCATGACCGGGGCGTTCCTGCGCGACAAGAATACGGCGGCAGCGCGCGACAAGGCACGCGAGGCGATCGAATTCGTCGGCCTTTCGGCCCGCGAGCAGACGGCCGCGAAGGATCTGACCACCATCGATCAGCGCCGGCTGGAGATGGCGCGCGCGCTGGCAACCGAGCCCCGGCTTCTCCTGCTCGACGAGGTCATGGCCGGGCTCAACCCCGCCGAGATCGACCAGGCGGTCGCGCTGGTCGGCAAGCTGTCGCAGCGCGGGCTGACCATCGTCATTGTCGAGCACGTGATGCGCGCCATCATGGCGGTGGCCCGCCACATCGTGGTGCTCGATCACGGACAGAAGATCGCGGAAGGCGCGCCGAAGGAGATCGTGGAAAACCCGGAAGTGATCCGCGCCTATCTCGGCTCCTATGTGCACCCACCGGCGGCGGGAGAGGCGTAGTGCTCAGACTGGAAGAAGTCAGCGCCAGCTACGGCTCGGTGCCTGCGATCTCGAATGTCTCTATCGAGATCGGCGAAGGCGAAGCGGTCGGCCTGTTGGGCGCGAATGGCGCCGGCAAGAGCACGACGCTGCGCGCCATCTCCAGCCTCGTCAAGCTGACCTCCGGCACGATCACCTTCGCCGGCACCAATCTCGCGTCGTTTCCGCCGTACCGGATTCCGGAATTGGGCATCGCCCACGTGCCGGAAGGACGTCAGGTATTTCCGGAAATGACGGTGAACGAAAATCTCGAGATCGGCGCCTATGTGCCGAAGGCCAAGGCCGAACGCGCCCGCACGCTCGAGCTGGTCTACAGCATTTTCCCCAGGCTCGCCGAACGCCGGAAGCAACTCGCCGGCACCATGAGCGGCGGCGAACAGCAGATGCTGGCCGTGGGCCGCGGCCTGATGCTGAAACCGCGGCTTTTGATGCTCGACGAGCCCTCGCTGGGCCTTGCGCCCGTGATGACCGACGTGACCTTCGAGAAGATCGGCGAAATTCACAAGATGGGCACCGCGATCCTTTTGGTGGAGCAGAACGTCAGCCGCGCGCTGTCGCTGGTCCAGCGCGCCTATGTGCTCGAAAGCGGCAACGTGATCATGCACGGCACCAGCGCGGAGTTGGCCAACAACAAGCAGGTCCAGTCGGCGTATCTCGGGATTTAGCGGGACGCTTCACCCTCC
>JBKQRS010000400.1:0-16008 GCA_052143915.1 Bradyrhizobium sp. | reverse complement strand
CGGCCGCCGTCGAGCCCGGCCATCGCGATCTTGAACCCGATGCCCTCATCGCCGAGCCGGTTGGCGACCGGCACCCGCGCATTCTCGAAAATCACCGCGCGGGTCGGCTGCGCGTTCCAGCCCATCTTGCGCTCGTTGGCGCCGAGCGAGAGGCCGGGCGTGTCACCCTCGATCACGAGCGTCGAGATGCCGCCGGGGCCGCCCTCGCCGGTCCGCACCATCACCACATAGATGTCGCCGCGGCCTGCGCCGGAAATGAACTGCTTCTGGCCGTTGAGGATATAATGGTCGCCGTCGCGCACCGCGCGTGTTCGCAAGCTGGCGGCGTCCGACCCCGAGCCCGGTTCGGTCAGGCAATAGCTCGCCAGGTGCTCCATGGTGCACAGCTTCGGCAGCCACTTCTTGCGCTGGGCATCGTTGCCATAGGCATCGATCATCCAGGCGGCCATGTTGTGGATCGAGATGAAGGCGGAGACCGTCGGACAGCCCTGCGCCAGGGCCTCGAAGATCAGCGCCGCGTCGAACCGCGTCAGCGCCGATCCGCCGACATCGTCGCGGATGTAGATGCCACCGATGCCGAGCGTGGCCGCCTCGCGCATGACATCGACCGGGAAATGCTTCTCCTCGTCCCAGCGGATCGCATGCGGCGCGATTTTCTCCGCGGCAAAATCCCGCGCCATATCGCGAACCGCAATCTGGTCCTCGTTGAGTGCGAATTGCATCTAATGTTCGCGCCTGCTTGCGCCGGTCAATTCATGGTCGGAATCGAGAACTCCGCGCCTTCCTTGACGCCGGAAGGCCAGCGCGAGGTCACCGTCTTGGTCTTGGTGTAGAAGCGGATCGAATCCGGTCCGTATTGATTGAGATCGCCGAAACCGGAACGTTTCCAGCCGCCGAAGGTATAATACGCGACCGGCACCGGGATCGGCACGTTGATCCCGACCATGCCGACATTGACCTTGGCGGCAAAATCGCGCGCGGCGTCGCCATCGCGAGTGAAGATCGCAACCCCGTTGCCGTAGTCGTGATCCGACGGTAGCGCCAGCGCCTCGTTGTAGTCGTGGGCCCGCACCACCGAGAGCACGGGACCGAAAATTTCTTCCTTGTAGATCCGCATGTCCTTGGTGACGTTGTCGAACAGGCAGCCGCCCATATAGAAGCCGTTCTCATAGCCCTGCATCTTGAAGCCGCGGCCGTCGACCGCGAGCTTGGCGCCTTCCTTGACGCCGATCTCGACATAGTTCTTGACCCGCTCCAGCGCAGCCCTGGTCACCAGCGGACCGAAATCGGCAGTCGGATCGATCGAAGGGCCGATTTTCAGGTTCTCGACGCGCGGAATGAGCTTCTCCATCAGCCGGTCGGCCGTGGTCTTGCCTACGGGGACCGCGACCGACACCGCCATGCAGCGCTCGCCGGCCGCGCCGTATCCGGCTCCCACCAACGCATCGACCGTTTGATCCATGTCGGCATCCGGCATCACGATGGCGTGGTTCTTGGCGCCGCCGAAGCACTGCGCACGCTTTCCGGTCGCGGCCGCCCGCTCGTAGATATACTGGGCTATCGCGGATGAGCCGACAAAGCCGACCGCCGCGATATCGGGATCGTCGAGAATTGCATCCACAGCTTCCTTGTCGCCGTTGACGACGTTGAGGACGCCCGGCGGTAGCCCCGCCTCCAGCATCAGCTCGGCAAGCCTCATCGGCACGCCGGGGTCACGTTCCGATGGCTTCAGGACAAATGCATTGCCGCAGGCAATCGCCGGGGCGAATTTCCACATCGGGATCATCGCCGGAAAATTGAACGGTGTGATGCCGGCGACGACGCCGAGCGGCTGGCGCATCGAATAGATGTCGATGCCTGGCCCGGCGCCTTCGGTATATTCCCCTTTCATCATTTGCGGAATGCCGAGAGCGAACTCCACGACCTCGACACCGCGGAGAATATCGCCCTTCGCGTCGGGAATGGTCTTGCCATGCTCGCGGGCAAGCAATTCGGCCAAGGCGTCATTGTCGCGTGCCACCAGTTCCAGGAATTTCATGAGGACGCGAACGCGGCGCTGGGGATTCGTCGCGCCCCATTCCGGTTGGGCCGCCCTGGCGTTCTCGACCGCCGCGCGCAGTTCGGCCTTCGAGGCCAGCGCCACCTGGGCCTGAACGTCGCCGGTCATCGGCTCGAATACGTCGGCAAATCGGCCCGATGTGCCCTTGACCTCGCGGCCGCCGATAAAATGCCCGATCATACGCATGCGTTCCTCCAAGACCTTTGCAGGGGTGCCGGTTTTGGCAGCATCTTGCAGGCTTTACCGGGTTTGGAAAGGTTTTTCAGCGCGCAACCGATTTGCGAAAATGGGGGCCGTTGCGGCGTTTTTCGCCGCCTACGACCAATGTCGAATGCGGAGGGTGATGCGAGAAACCCTCAGTGCGGCCTCGATGCGGCGGCTCTCTTGGGAGGGGATTTCTTCGCCTTGGGCGATTTCGCCCGCTCGAGCACGGCTTCACGGCCGGCGCCGAGTATTTCGTCGGAGAAATCCCCGCTGCCGGCGACGCGGGCCATCACCAGCGTTCCCATCATGGTTGCAATCGCCGCCATCGCCTGTTTGCGCGCCGCCTTGCGCGGGACGTCCGGAATTTGTGCGGCGAGCATATCGATCATCTGCTCAAGCCTGCCCGCAAACACCCTCCGCGTCTTCGGGCTCTCGCGGGCGATTTCCGCGCCCAGCGCCGGCATGGCGCAACCGTGACCGGGATCGTCACGGTGAAGCGGCGTCAGATAGGCGTTGACGATCATGGCCAGGCGCTTCTCGGGTGGGGTCTGTTCCGCCAGTTTTCGCCAGCGCTCCGTGGCGCGATCCATGGCATGCGTAAACGCCTCGATCACCAGGGCTTCGCGCGAATCGAAATGCGCATAGAATCCGCCATGGGTAAGGCCGGCATCCTTCATGAGGTCGGCAACGCCGATACCGTGCGCGCCCCTCTCGCGAAGCCGAACCGAGGCCTTCTTCACGATCCGCGCGTGAGTTTCGAGCTTGTGTTCCCTGGAATATCGCATGGCGGTCCCATAAGATGTCTGAAGTCATATAATGACATCCGGTACCCTCATAACATCCGCGACCGCGGAAAGCTGCATTTTATTTCGCTTGCCGGGTGTCTGCATCGCGCAAATCGCGTCTCCAGCGGGCCTTGACAAGGCGGAGTTTTGCCCGGGAAGTGACGCGATCCGCCCTGATGCGTCCCCCAAATGCGAGACCGCTCATGCACACGCTCAACCCCTATTGCGGTATTGATCGCGACCCGCGCGGTGTCGTCCGCCTGACGATTTGCAACGCCGGATCGCTCAATATCCTCGGATCGGCGGTCATCAAGGGCGTCCGCGAGGGGTTGGAGGTGCTGGCGGCGGAGCGGCAGATTCGCCTGCTGGTGATGGCCGGGCAGAGCGAAAAGAGCATGATCGGCGGCGCCGACATCAAGGAAATGGCGACACTCGATCAGGCATCGGCCGAGAAATTCATCACGGGCCTGCGCGATCTCTGCGAGGCGGTGCGGGCCTTCCCGTCACCCGTGATTGCCCGGATGCCCGGCTGGTGCCTCGGCGGCGGGTTGGAGGTCGCAGCCGCCTGCGACTTCCGGATTGCCGCGCACGACGCCAAATTCGGCATGCCGGAGGTCCGGGTCGGGATTCCCTCGGTGATCCACGCCGCGCTGTTGCCGCGCCTGATCGGCTGGGGCCGCGCCCGCTGGCTGGTCCTGACGGCCGAGAATATTGACGCCCCCACGGCGCTCGCCTGGGGACTGGTCGATGTGGTCGCGCCGGAAGGCGGCCTGGACGCTGCGGTCGAGAAAACCGTGGCAGCGCTCCTGGAATGCGGTCCGGAAGCGCTGCGCTCGCAGAAGGCCCTGCTCCGGCAATGGGAGGAACTGCCGCTGACGGAATCCGTCAATTTGAGCATCGCCGTGTTCGGCAAATCGTTCCTGACCGACGAGCCGAAACGGCTGATGCAGGGGTTCATCGACCGGAAGCGCTAGTTCCCGGCCGTTCTGCTCGACCGGCAGTTCGGCTCAGGGCGCCCGGCTCACGAAGCTCATGCGAGCACGACAATTTTTCATGGAACCCTCAATTGCAATTTTTGCGGCGCATCATATGATCAATATCATTCAATAATGCCGCCTGCTTGAGGATCACCGCCTATGGCCGCAACCTCCGATCCCGTCGTCATCGTTTCTGCCGCCCGCACGCCGCTTGGCCGGTTCATGGGTGACCTCTCCCCCTTCAGCGCGCACCAGCTCGGTGCCCATGTGATCGGCGCCGCGGTGGAACGGGCGAGGCTCCCGCGCGAGCGGATCGACGAGGTCTTCATGGGCTGCGTGCTCCCGGCCGGACAGGGCCAGGCGCCGGCGCGCCAGTCCGCACGCGGCGCAGGGCTGCCCGATGCGACGGGTGCCACCACCATCAACAAGGTCTGCGGCTCCGGGATGAAGGCCACCATGCTGGCCCATGACATCATCAATGCCGGCTCGGCTGGTATCGTGGTGTCCGGCGGCATGGAGAGCATGACCAATGCGCCCTATTTGCTGGCCAAAGCGCGCGGCGGCTATCGCGCCGGTCATGACCGGATCATCGACCACATGTTTCTGGACGGTCTCGAAGATGCCTACGAGGCCGGCCGCTCGATGGGCGACTTCGGAGAAGCCACCGCCGAAGCCTATCAGTTCACGCGCGATGCCCAGGACGCCTATGCGATGGAGACGCTGACGCGCGCGCGCAAGGCGGTCGAAGGCGGCGCATTCAAAGCCGAGATCGTTCCGCTCACGGTGAAGGAAAAGGCCGGCCCGCGCAGCATTGCCAACGACGAAATTCCACTGAAGGTCGATCCCGCCAAGATCCCCGGACTGAAGCCGGCATTCCGTCCCAACGGCACCATCACGCCGGCGGCGTCGTCTGCGAACGCCGATGGCGCCGCGGCGCTGGTTCTCGCCAAACGATCCGTTGCGGATCGCGACGGTCTGCCGGTTCTCGCCGAGATCAGGGGCCACGCCACCCACAGCCAGGAGCCGCAATGGTTCACGACTGCGCCGATCCCGGCCATCCGCAAGGTGCTCGACAGGGTTGGATGGAGCGTCGGTGACGTCGATCTGTTCGAGATCAACGAGGCCTTCGCAGTGGTGGCGATGGCCGCGCAGCGCGACCTCGGAATCCCCCGTGAAAAGCTGAACATCAATGGCGGCGCCTGCGCGCTCGGCCATCCCATCGGCGCGACCGGCGCACGCCTGATCGTCACACTGCTGCATGCGCTCGAAGCCAACAATCTGAGGCGCGGCGTCGCAGCCCTCTGCATCGGCGGAGGGGAAGCGACTGCGATTGCGGTGGAACGCAGAGTTCACTGATTGTTGTACCGGCGTGGGTTCATCGCGCGAAGTACCCACTTCGCTCGAAATGCCGCAGCGCGTACCATTCTCCCGAAAATCTCCGAACAGGAACCGCCATGATCTCCAACTGGCTGTCGGCCGCCCTCGCCCGTCGCAACATCCATTACGGCTGGGTGATGGTCGCCGTCACATTTTTCACCGCCTTGATCACCGCCGGTACGGTCGGCGCGCCCGGCGTCTTCATCGTGCCGCTGCAGCATGAATTCGGCTGGACCACGGCCGAGATCTCCTCTGCGCTGTCGATCCGCTTCATCCTGTTCGGCCTGATGGCCCCCTTCGCCGCCGCTTTGATGAACCGCTACGGGCTGCGCAACGTCACGCTGTCGGCGTTGCTGATCGTGGCCTCCGCGCTGGTCGCCTCATTGGTCATGACAAAAGTCTGGCAATTGATGCTGTTGTGGGGCGTCGTGATCGGCATCGGCACCGGCATGACCGCGCTGGTGCTGGGGGCGACCATCGCCGCGCGATGGTTCGCGGCGCGGCGCGGCCTCGTGGTCGGCATTCTCACCGCCAGCGTGGCAACCGGGCAGCTCGTGTTCCTGCCGCTACTTGCCGCTATCACCGAGCGTATGGGTTGGCGGATGGCGCTGTCGCTGATCTGCGTGATGCTGGCGCTTGCGGCGCTCGCCGTGCTGCTGGTGATGCGCGATCGGCCTGGTGATGTGGGCTTACGGCCGTTCGGCGACAAGGGCACACAGCCCCTGCCGGCGCCGCCTCCCAACACCGCGCCGATCATGGAAGCGGCGCTCGGCACGCTGCGCGATGCCGCCAAGACGCGGGTTTTCTGGATTCTGTTCGCCACGTTCTTCATCTGCGGCGCCTCTACCAACGGCCTGGTCCAGGTGCATCTAATTCCGATGTGCCTCGATTTCGGAATCCCGCAGGTTCAGGCGGCGAGCCTGCTTGCTGCGATGGGCGTGTTCGACTTCTTCGGCACGATTATGTCGGGATGGCTGTCGGACCGTTACGACAATCGCTGGCTCCTGTTCTGGTATTACGGTCTGCGCGGACTGTCGCTGCTGGCGTTGCCGTTCACGGACTTTTCGTTCTACGGCCTGTCGCTGTTTGCGATGTTCTATGGGCTGGACTGGATCGCAACGGTGCCGCCGACGGTGCGGCTGACCGCGCAACGCTTCGGGCCGGAGCGCGCCAATCTGGTGTTCGGCTGGGTTTTCGCCGGCCACCAGCTCGGCGCTGCGTTTGCGGCTTTCGGCGCCGGGCTTTCGCGGACCGTGCTTGCGACTTATCTGCCGGCGTTCTTTGCCGCCGGCGCGCTGTGCGTCGTGGCGGCGCTGATCGTGCTTTCGATCTCGCGGCACCCGAAGCCGGTGGCGGCGTGAAGGTTACGGCCGGATCGTCATATTGGTCGCCGGCCCCGGCGTGCGCAGCGGCTCGGCGAGCCGCGCGAATTCGCACAACAGCGAGCGGGTCTTGCGCGGGTCGATGATTTCCTCGACCCAGAATTTCTCCGCCGACCGAAACGGCGACCGCAGCTTGTTGAGGCGATCCTCGATCTCTTTCAATTTGGCCGCCGGATCGTCCGCGGCGTCGATGTCGGCGCGATAGGCCGCCTCGATGCCGCCTTCCAGCGGCAGCGAGCCCCAATAGGCCGAAGGCCATGCATAGCGCAGCGAGAACCGGTCGGCCGGCTGGTGCACGACACCGGCGACGCCGAAGGAATTGCGCACGATGATGGTGCACCAGGGAACCGTGGTCTGGTTGACCGCGGCCATGGCGCGCACGCCGTGACGGATGGTGGCGGCCTTCTCCGCCTCAAGCCCGATCATGAAGCCGGGACAATCCATCAGATAGACCACCGGGAGATGGAAGGTCTCGGCGAAATCGACCCAGCGCACCACCTTCTGGCAGGCTTCCGCCGTCCACGATCCGCCATAGTGAAAGGGATCGCTCGCGAGCAGCAGCACGGCACGGCCTTCCAGACGCGCCAGCCCCACGATGACCGGGCGCCCGAAATTCGCAGCCACCTCGAAGAACGACCCCTTGTCGACGACGGCGTTGATGATCGGACGCATCTTGTAGACCTGACGCCGGCTGCGCGGCACCGCCGTCATCAGCGATTCCTCCGACCGTTCGGGATCGTCGTCGCTGGCGATCGTCGGCGGCAGCTCGAAGACCGACGCCGGCAAATACGAGAGGAAGCGCTTGGCGCAGGCGAACGCTTCCTCCTCGGTATCGACGGCATGATCGATGCCGCCGGCGCGGGTCTGGATATCGGCGCCACCGAGTTCCTGCTTGCTGAGATCCTGGCCAAGCCGTTTCACAACCGGCGGGCCCGCGACGAACATCGCTGAAGCTTTTGTCATCACCGAATAGTGGCTGGCGGCAAGCCGGGCGGCGCCCAATCCCGCGACCGAACCCAGTCCCAAGCCCACCACCGGCACGCGGGCCAGATTCGCGGTCGTGTATGCGTACCAGCGGGTGCCACCGATGCCGCCCGGCAGATTGGCCGCGCCCTTGGTTTCGATGGTTTTCACCGAGCCGCCGCCGCCGGAGCCTTCGATCATCCGGATGATGGGCAGGCGGAAATCATGCGCCATCTCCTCGGCCATCAGGGGCTTCGCGGAGATCGAGGCGTCGGCCGAGCCGCCGCGCACGGTGAAATCGTCGCCGACCACGACCACGGTCCGGCCGTCGATCTTGCCGCGGCCGAACACGCAGTTCGCCGGCGTCAGATTCGTCAGTTCACCCTGCTCGTCATATTCGGCCGTGCCGGATATCGCGCCGATCTCGTGAAAACTCTTTTGATCGAGCAGCTTGTCGATTCGCTCGCGAACGGTGAGCCGGCCCTGGTCGCGCTGCCGCTTGACCTTGTCAACGCCGCCCATCTCGCGCGCGAAGGCTTCGCGCCGGGCGAGCTCGTCGAGTTCCGGCTTCCAGTTCATTCACTTCCTCCGTCTTGATCTTGTTATTGCGGCCCGGTGCTGGAACCGGCTTTACCTGCGCGCGATCGCTGAACAGTCCGACCTCGCTACCCTCCAACATCATGGCGATCGTCGCACTCAGCTCCAGAAGCCGCGGGGCGACGTCCTTGTGCAGCCGCTTCTCGTCATACATCGCGGACAGAAGACCGATCGTGACGACGACATAGGTCTGGTATTGCGGCGACCACAGCGGCACCGCCAGACCGTTGATATGCGGGCTCCACAACCCGCAGGACACCACATAGCCGCGTTCGCGCAAAAAACGGCGGTTGGGCTCCAGACGCGGCCGCAGCAGCCTGGCATCATCAGGAATTTCGCGCTCCATTTCCGCCAGCAGCGCGTCGCCAATTTCGGTCTCGAGCGCGGCGGTATAGGCATGGCCCGCCGCCGTACTTGCCATCGCGATGCGACTGCCTGACGTCGAGCTGAGGCCGAGCGCGTTGGCGGCACGGCCGACCTCGAGATAAACAAGATGGAAGCGGTCCGGAATGACGAAGCCCACGGTGCCGGGCAACTGCTCGGCGACCTCCTGCAAGCGCAGCCGGATCGCGTTGCGCAACTGCAAGCCCCGCATCATCGCCGTGCTCATCGCGACCGCGCTCGGACCGATGCGGTATTTCTGGTCGCGCGGCAGATAGACGAGCTGGCCCATCCGCGTCAGCGTATGGGTGAGCCTAGAGACCGTCGATCGCGGCAGCCCGCAGCGGTTGGAGATTTCGAGGTTGCCGAGCCGCGCCTCATGCCCCTCGAAGCAGCGCAAAACGTCAAACGCGCGCGACACCACCTGAATGACATCGCCCTCGCCCGCGGCATCGCCGGCAAGCATTCCCTGTTTGCTGAGCCGCTCCGAGCGCCGTCCCATGCGATACCTCTGCATTCCGCTATGCGGAATAAAATTCCACTTGCAGAACAAGCTACCTCAGGCAATCTGCGGCCACAACTGGAAGCCGGGGCGCCCGCCCCTCAACAGACGCGCATCGAGAATCGCGCGCGGCGGCTGCCCTGGAGTACGGTATGCCTGAGATCAAGATCGTGACCGAGGTTGCGGGGCGCGTCTGCGCGCTTGCCGTGCAGGCCGGAGCCAACGTCGGCGAAGGCGACGACATTGCCTTTGTCGAGGCCATGAAAATGGAAATCCCGGTCGCCTCGCCGGCGACGGGGAAAATCAAGTCGATCCTTGTCGGCCTCGACGACGTGGTCGCGGAGGGACAGGTGCTCGCCGTTCTCGAGACCTGAATCCGCGGTTCCGGCGCGGAGACTGGCGTCAGCCCTCACACCACTTGCTCGACCGGCTGCATATCGATGTCGAAGGTTTCCAGAAATTTCGACGTCATGATGTAAAAGCCGACGGAAAGCTGCAATTCGACCAGCGCCGCCGGCGTCAGCTTGGCGGCGATGGCCTTGAACGTCGCGTCGGTCGGACGGCGCAGCCTGACGATTTCGTCGGTGAAGGCGAGCGCCGCGCGCTGCAGTTCGTTGAAGCAGCCAGCCGATTGCCAGTTCTCCAGCGCTGCGTTCTGCTCGTCGGTGACGCCGACATTCCTGCCGATGCGCTTATGGGCCACCACCTCGTATTGTGCCTCGCACAGGATTCCCGTGCGCGTGATGGCAAGCTCCCGCACGATCGGATCAAGCTCGCCCCGGTGGCGGATCGCACCGCCGAGCCGGCAATATTGCTCAAAATAGCTCGGCGAGTGCGCCATCATCCGGAAGATGTTGGCGTTGCGGTTCTTGCCCAGAATCTCGCGGGTGCGTTCGTTCGTTTTCGAAGTATCGCAATAGTCGATGCGGGCCATCATTCACCTTGGATTTTTCCTGGGATTGTTCGAACCGCCTTATCGCCTGGCGGGCTTCATCGGCAAGCGTATCCGGCCGGAACCTGGGGATCAACGGCTGGCGCGGTTCGTCGATCACGCATGACGCCAGAAATTCGCTTTCAAAATTCCCTTCCACGCGCATAAACCGGCTGCAGGCGAGCCAAATTGCCGCCGCATTGCTGTTCGACCTTGGCACCGTCGATATTCGCTGAGTGGGGACTCGTCAAAGCGAATACTCGTCGAGGGGTGTTCCGAGTAAAGCAATTGGGCCATCGCGCCTTCGCGGGCGACGATGAACCGTGCCCAGGTCTAGGGAGAACTGCATGAAGGAAGCCACCAAGAGGGCGGCCTCGGAAGTGCTCGCGCAAACGCTGGCGGTGACGGCCATGCTCGTCATCGCCAGTGTCGTGTTCTACTGGCGGTGATATCTCATGCACGCCAGCAACGCCTTGATCATCCCTGAAACACCACGGCATCCACCACGACGCAACCTTTGCCGGCGCTATCGAGCAGCACCGGGTTGAGATCGAGGCTCATCACCTTCGCCGCGGGATCCAGCATCAACTCGCCTATCCGCATCACGGCGTCGCAAAGCGCATCGACATCCATCGCCGGCTCGCCGCGCACGCCGGCAAATAGCGGCGCAATCCTCAATCGGTCAAGCGCCTCCCTGGCATCGTCCTTCGAAAATGGCGGGAGCAGCAGCGCGGTATCGCGAAAAATCTCGACATATTTTCCGCCGTCGCCAACCGCCACCACGGGGCCGAACACGGGATCGCGATGCGCGCCGATCATGATCTCGCGCCGCCCCCCCGCCATCGCCGCAATGATGACGCCATCGAACCGCGCGCCGTGCTTGCGGATGATGTCTTCCATCTGCGCCCAGATCTCGCCGGCCTCCTCGCGGGTGGTAACGCCGAGCTTGACCAGGCCAAGCTCCGACTTGTGCGCGATATCGGCCGAGCATCCCTTGACCACGACCGGGCCACCAATCGTTTCGAATGCGGCGACGGCCTCGGCGCGCGACCGGCACAGCCGGTGTGGCACCACCGGAATGCCGCGCGCAGCCAGCAAGGCCAGGCTGTCGGCCTCGTTCAGCATCGTCGTCGCAGCCGACGATACCTGCGGCGGGCTGACGCTTAAGCGCTGCGCCTTGCGCGCCAGCGTCCGCGCCATCAATTCGCGATGCGCCAGGAACTGATGCAGCGCGGTGACCGCCTCGGTCTCGGTCGGGAACACCGAAGAGCCTTCGGCGGCGAATTGATCGGCGACGCTGCGTTGGGTCGCCGCGATCACCAGCGGCTTTCCGGTCTGCTTGCCAAACGCGGCCGCGTCGCGGGCGAAGGCCTCCACATCGTAGCCGGGTCCGGCGACGGGGACGCCGATCAGGAACGCATCGGCCGCCGGGTCTTCGGCGATCACCGGCAGGATGTCGCCGAACAGCCGGCTATTGGACAACAGCGCCGCCGTCAGATCGATCGGATTGGTGGTGGTCGCAAAGCTCGGCAGGATGCCCTTGAGTTTCCGGTCGGTTTCATCCGACAGTTTTGCCATCGGCATGCCGACGGCGGTCGCCGCATCCGCGGTCATCACGCAAACCGCCCCGGAATTACTGATGGCGACGAGCCGCCTGCCCTTCGGTTTCCAGCCCTTGAGGTAGAGCTCGGTGGCTTCGACCAGACCGCGCATATCCGGCGCACGCCAGATGCCGTGCCGCTCGAAGAACGCATCGACCACACGGTCCTCATTGGCCAGCGCACCGGTGTGCGACTGGGCCGCCTGGCGCCCGGCTTCCGAGCGGCCGGATTTCAGTGCGATGATCGGCAGGTCGCGGTCGAGCGCGACGGCGGCAAGCTCCTCCAGATATTTCGTCTCGGGGATGCTCTCGAGATAGAGCAGCAAGAGCTTGACTTCGGGATCCTCGGCGACCGCGACCGCGAGTTCGCCAACGGTAATGTCGGCGTCGTTGCCGGTGGCATGGGTATGGCGAACGCCGATGCCGCGCTGGCGCAGGAATCCGACCGGCACTGTCGAGAGCGCCCCGCTCTGGCTCAGCATCGCGACGTGGCCCTCGGCGCGGTCCATATCCATGAACATGGTGGAGAAACTTGCGATCGCGCCGGTGCCGAAGTTGGCAAGCCCTTGCGAATTGGGACCGACGATGCGCATGCCGGCCTTGTGCGCGGCTTCGACCATCCGCCGCTCCTTCGCCTTGCCGGCGATGGCATCGACCTCGCCAAAGCCCGACGCCATCACGACGGCGACCTTGACGCCATGCGCGGCGCAATCCTCCACCACGCCGATCGCGCTATCGCCGGCGACCGCGACGATCGCCATCTCGGGCGCCTCCGGCAGGTCGTCGAGGCTCTTGTAGCACTTGTGGCCCTGCACCTCGGAGCGCGACGGATTGATCGGGAAAATCTTGCCCTTGAAGCCGAACTTGTCGAGGTAGTGCACCGGGCGACCGCCGACCTTGTTGGGATTTTCCGATGCGCCGATGATGGCGACGGAACGCGGATCAAGCGCGGCCTTGAGACGGCTCATGATGTTGTCCTTGTCAAAGAATGAACGATAGCTCTGCTCCCCTCCCCCTTGCGGGGTCGAGACGAGCGGAGCTCGCTCTTAGGGGTTGGGGGTGGGGGTCCATACGGGGACTCGTGGCCACCCCCCTCCCTAACCCTCCCCCGCAAGGGGGGAGGGAAAAGGAACGCCACGCCATCACGTGAACCACAAATCTCATTTCTAATACGACTTCGGCAGGCCCAGCACCTTCTCGGCGATGAAACTGAGAATGAGCTGGGGGCTGATCGGCGCGATGCGCGGGATCAGGGATTCGCGCAAATAACGCTCGACATGAAACTCCCTGGCGTAGCCGAATCCGCCATGGGTCATCACGGCCTGCTCGCAAGCCTGAAAGCCGGCTTCGCCGGCGAGATATTTCGCCGCATTGGCCGCCGGACCGCAGGGCAGGCCCTGATCATACTGCCAGCCGGCCGACAGCGTCATCAGCCAGGCAGCCTCGAGTTCCATCCAGTTCTTCGCCAGGGGATGCTGGATCGCCTGGTTCTTGCCGATCGGACGGTTGAACACGATGCGCTCTTTGGCATAGGCCGCCGCACGCGACAACGCCAGCTTGCCGAGCCCGACGGCTTCCGCCGCGATCAGGATCCGTTCCGGATTCATGCCGTGGAGGATGTATTCAAAACCGCGGCCCTCCTCGCCCAGGCGATCCTCGATCGGAATCTCAAAATTTTCAATGAAGAGTTCGTTGGAATCGACCGCCTTGCGGCCCATCTTCTCGATTTCGCGAACCGAGATGCGGCCGCGGTCGAAATCGGTGTAGAACAGGCTGAGCCCGTGGGTCGGGTTCTTGACCTCCTCCAGCGGCGTGGTGCGCGCCAGCAGCAAAATCTTCTCGGCGACCTGCGCGGTCGAGATCCAGACCTTCTGGCCGTTGACGACGTATTTGTCGCCGGACCGCACCGCGCGGGTTTTCAACTGCGTGGTGTTGAGGCCGGTATTCGGTTCGGTGACGGCAAAGCAGGCCTTCTCTGTTCCCGATACGATCGGCGGCAGCATCCGCTGGCACTGCTCCGGGGTGCCGAACACGACAACGGGATTGAGCCCGAACACATTCATATGCACCGCGGAGGCGCCGGACATGCCGGCACCGGATTCGGAAATCGTCCGCATCATGATCGCGGCATCGACGATGCCGAGACCTGAGCCGCCATATTCTTCGGGAATGCAGATGCCGAGCCAGCCGGCATCCGCCAGCGCCTTGTGGAAGTCGGCTGGAAAGCCGCCTTCCTTGTCTTTCTTCAGCCAATAGGCATCGTCGAATCGCGCGCAGATTCTTGCCACCGCATCGCGGATCGATTCCTGATTGGCTGTGAGTGCGAAATCCATCTCGTCTCAATCCGGTTGTGCGCTTGCCGCCGCCCTGGTCACGCCTTCGCGCACCAATGCTGCGATCTCGCCAGAGGAAAACCCGGCCTCGCGCAGGATTTCGATGCCGTGCTCGTTCAAACGCGGCGCCAGCCGCGCGGGCTCGACGGAAGTATCCGAAAACGTGGCCGACACCTTCATGCTGCGGATCTTGCCTTCGCTCGGATGATCGACCACCGGAAAGAAGCCGGTCGCGACCAGATGCGGGTCCTGCAGGATGCTCTCGAGATCGTGCATCGGCATGACCGGTACGTCGGCCTTGTCGAGCAATTCGGTCCACTCGGCCGTGGTTCGCGTCTGGAAGATACGGGCCAATTCGGCATAGACGGTATCGATATTGACGGAGCGCCCGGCGAAGGTTGCAAATCTGGGATCGCGCCGCAGATCGTCGCGGCCGGTGGCTCTGAAGAAATTCGCCCATTGCTTGTCGTTGTAGACGATCACGCAGATATAGCCGTCGGACGTCTTGTAGGGCCGCCGGTCGCGCGACAGATGCCGCGCATAGCCGCCTTTGTCGAGCGGCGGCTCGTAGGTCAATCCGCCCATATGATCGCCCATGACAAAACCCGCCATGGTCTCGAACATCGGAATATCCACGCGCTGGCCGCGCCCGCTGCGGTCGCGGTGCACGAGGCTCGCGCAGATCGCGCCGACGGCGGTGAGGCCCACGATGCGATCGACAAGGGCATTGGGAACATAGCGCGGAATGCCGTCGCTGGTCTGCGCCATCAAGGCCGGCAGCGCGGTCGCGCCCTGGATCAGATCGTCATAAGCGGGCTTGGCGGCATAGGGACCGTCCTGCCCGAAACCGAACACGCCGGCATAGACCAGCCGCGGGTTGATCTTCGAGACAACGTCGTAGCCGAGCTGCAATCGCGCCATCGCCTGCGGCCGCACATTGTAGACCAGCACGTCGGCTGACGCGATCAGCCGCAGCACCGCATCCCGGCCCGCGGGCTTTTTCAGGTCCAGCGCGATCGAGCGTTTGCTGCGGTTGGTATTGAGGAACACCGGGCCCATGCCGGGATGACGGGTCGGGCCGATCTGCCGCGTCACGTCGCCGTCCAGCGTCTCGACTTTGATGACGTCGGCGCCATAATCGCCGAGCATCTGGGTGGCATAGGGCCCCATCAGCACCGTCGTCATGTCGATGACCTTGACGCCCTCCAGCGGTCCCATGACCCGGTTCGCTCCCTGTTATCGATTGAAGCCTACTAACGGCATGGCCGAAGCCAGATCAAGGCCGGCAGGCGTATAGGGGTATGCGCGAAGCCGCACCAAGGCTGGTATTTTCGGCAAAACAGACAATGGCGAACGAGGACTTGAGCGAACGAGAACCTGGCGCAACATTCTGGAACACCCGTCGGACACACGTCCACCTTCCCGGCCCGCTTGCGCGGTCCGAGTTGTCTGGGGACCAAGGCCCTCGAAACAGTAGAGGGCGCAGGGAAGGCCGGGTGCCCACCGCACCCATGGTCCGCGTGCAACAAAAAGCACGCGGCAGAACCACAGGTACAGGCGGATCATCCGGCCTTCCCTGCGCAATGGTTTTACGGCTTATACGTGATCTCCCCGGTGACCGGGCTCTTTTGCCACCGTCGCCAGCGTGATGCGAAGCATCATCGCCAACTTAGCGCCAGCGTCGGGGCGCCAGGACCACACGACTTCGCCGTCCGCCGCAATGTCGTTCGTCGTGTCGACACCGCCGCGTCCATCGCATCCCGCCCCACGTTCGTGACGACGCGTACGCCCCTCTTGCCGAGGCGGGACGGCGAGGATGTATTGCTGATTTGGGTGAAACGAATATCGAAATCTTTTTGCAGACAGGACTGGACAGCTAGCATCAGCTTGATCGCGTTCAACAAATCAGCCGGAAGG
>JBKQRS010000399.1:0-9964 GCA_052143915.1 Bradyrhizobium sp. | reverse complement strand
GAAAAGGGCGAACTGGCGGCCTATGTCGGCTCGATCCTGGTCATCGTATTCATGCTCGTGACCTACCGGTTGTTTGGCCTGTTCGCCAACATCGCGGTCGCCATCAACGTCGCCATGATCTTCGGCGTGTTGTCGCTTTTGAATGCCACGCTGACGCTGCCCGGCATCGCCGGCATTGTGCTGACCGTCGGTATCGCGGTTGATTCCAACGTGCTGATCTATGAGCGCATCCGCGAGGAGATCCGCGGCGGACGCAATGCAATTTCCGCGATCGACGCCGGCTTCAAGCGGGCGCTGGCGACCATTCTCGACTCCAACATCACCACCTTCATCGCCGCCGCGGTGCTGTTCTATATCGGCACCGGGCCGGTGCGCGGCTTTGCCGTAACGCTCGGTATCGGCATCCTCACCACGGTTTTCACCGCCTTTGAGCTTACCCGACTGATCGTCGCGACCTGGGTACGGTGGAGACGGCCGCAAAATGTACCGATCTAGAGGAATGCGGCTTTGACTCACTTCGTTCTCATTGCGCTTGGCATTCTGATTGCCGTGCTGACCGTGGTCAGTGCGTTCGGCATTTTGCCGTCGTTGCGCATCGTGCCCGACAATACCCATTTCGATTTCACGCGCTTTCGACGCATCAGCTTTCCGATCTCGGCACTGCTCTCGATTGTCGCGATCACGCTGTTCTTCACCCATGGGCTGAACTTCGGCATCGATTTCAAGGGCGGCACGCTGATGGAAATCCGGGCCAAGTCCGGCACCGCAGACATCGCTTCGATGCGAGCGACGCTGAGCGGCCTCGGTCTTGGCGATGTCCAGTTGCAGCAATTCGGCGGCCCGGACGAGGTATTGATCAGGGTTGCCGAACAGCCCGGCGGTGATGCGGCGCAGCAGGAGGCGGTGCAGAAGGTGCGCGGCGCGCTCGGCGACGCCGTCGAATACCGGCGCGTCGAAGTGGTCGGACCGCGCGTGTCAGGCGAACTGCTCGCCTACGGCATGCTCGGGCTGATGCTCGCGATCATCGCGATCCTGATCTATCTCTGGTTCCGGTTCGAATGGCAGTTCGCGCTTGGCGCCATGATCGCCAACGTCCACGATATCGTGCTGACGATCGGTTTCATGTCGATCAGCCAGGTTGATTTCGATCTCACCAGTATCGCGGCGCTGTTGACAATCCTTGGTTATTCCCTGAACGACACCGTCGTCATCTACGACCGCATCCGCGAAATGCTGCGGCGCTACAAGAAGATGCCGATGCCGGCATTGCTCAACGAGTCGATCAATTCGACCCTGTCGCGTTCCATCATCACCCACGTCACGGTGACGCTGGCCTTGCTGGCGCTGCTGTTGTTCGGCGGCAATGCCATCCACAGCTTCACGGCGGTCATGATGTTCGGCGTGGTGCTGGTCGGCACCTATACGTCGATTTTCATCGCGGCGCCGATCCTGATCTATCTCGGCGTCGGCACCCACCGGGCCGACGCGCCGGACACTCCGCAAAAGAAGTGACACCGGCATGATCCCGCAAAGTGGGAACCGGTTTTCGGACAAGATCATGCCCAAACAAACGACCAGCCGCCCGGACGCTCCACATCTTCCGAGGTCGGCGCCGATCGAGGCTTACGGCAACGGCGGTTTTGCCTTCGCCGAGATGTCGCATCGCGGCTCGTTGCTGTGCCTGCCGGATGCGATCTGGGCCTGGCCGGTGACGAATGCGAGCGAGATCGACGAGGTTTCTCTGGCCCGCGTCTTCGCGGCCGCGAATGCCATCGATACCCTGATTGTCGGCACAGGCACGGATGTCTGGATACCTCCCAAAGGTCTGCGCGAAGCGTTGCGCGTCGTGGGTATCGTTCTGGACCCGATGCAGACGGGACCTGCGATCCGCACTTACAACATCATGATCGGCGAGAGACGGCGCGTCGCGGCAGCGCTGATCGCGGTTCCATGAGCGATCCGGCCGGAAGCAGGGAAGCGGCTGGCTTCTGCGCGGAGCTGGTGCGCTCGCACGATTTTGCCCGTTATGCCTCCACCCTGTTCGTGCCTGCTCCGCAGCGCCGCGCGCTCTTGGCGTTATATGCCTTCAATGTCGAGGTTTCCCGCGTGCATGAGCAGGTCAGTCAGCCGCTGCCGGGCGAAATGCGCCTGCAATGGTGGACCGACGCGCTGGCCGGAGTGGACCATGGCGGCGTCGAGGGCAACCCGGTTGCGGCCGAATTGCTGCTGGCGATCCGGACTTGGCGGTTGCCGGTCGACCGACTGTCGCGCCTGGTCGAGGAGCATCAGTTCGATCTCTATAACGATCCGATGCCGACCATGGCGGCGCTGGAAGGCTATATCAATGATACGTCCTCGGTCTTGTTCTCGCTATCCGCCTTGATTGCCGGGCAGTCGTCGGATGAGATCGAGCATCTCGCGAGCCACGCAGGCCTGGCCCAAGGCATGGCGCAGGTGATTGCTTCATTGCCGCTGGACGCTTCGCGGCGCCAATTGTTTGTGCCCCAGCAGGTGCTCGAAAGCCACGGCTGCGGAATCGAGGATGTGTTTGCGGGCAAGGAAACCCCCAAATTGCGCACCGCGCTGGATCATCTGCTCGGCGAGGCGCGGGGGCATCTGAGGACGTCACTTGCCTTGCTTGCGACGGTCGCGTCCGAGGTACGGCCCGTGTTCCTGCCGCTGGCGCAGGTGCGACGCGATCTCGCGCGGATGTCGCGTGCCGACAACGATCCGTTCGTGCCGCGACCGACGTCCAGGTTTCAGACCTTGTGGACCTTGTGGCGGGCGTCGCGGTCGCGGCAGTTCTCAGCCTGAGGGCGAATTCAGGTCCGCCGTCTCGAAGTTAAATCGGTCGCGCAGGTTCTTGCGCTGCTCCAGAATGTTCTTCAGGAATGCGCGATCGGTTTCGCTTGTCATCATCGGCTCGATCAGATCGAGCTGGTTGGTTGCGACCAGTTGCAGGACCTCGAGGCGAGGTTTGCCGCTTGCGTCGCGCGGAAGGCGCGGCACCACCTGGATATGTTCCGGCGGTTTGGGACCTTTTGCCGCTGCAAGCTCGCTTCTGATCTGCGCTTCGAGGGAGGTCTGTTCGGCCTCGACAAATGCATAAAGCCCAACGCCGGAGCGCCGGTCGGCGAACGCGACAATGGCAGCATCGCGCACGGCGGGGTTCTTTTTGATCAGATCGATCAGCACCGGTGCGTCGTTGACGAGGCGGCGGCCGCCGCCCTCGCGATCGGTGAAATTGAACAGGCCGCGAGTGATGCCGCGGTACACCTTTTTGCCGGTCGCAAGCCAGATGCTGGCGACCAGCGATTTGCGCGCGAGAATCTTGCGCTCCTTCGGAGTCAGCGCGGATGGCGCGTAGCTGCGCTTGTGCTTCAGCAGATGCCGAAGATCCTCGTAAGCCGCGATCCGGAACAGCCGGCCGCGGGTCCGGAAGCAGGCTGCAAGCTGGAAGTCGGTAAGATAGGCGTGGCCATCGCGGCCGACGAGCCAGTTCTGCTCCTTGGCGAGATCATTGTGGCAGATGCCGGCGCGATGCAGCTTCCGCAGCGCCTGCTTGGCGGAGCTGAAATAGGCGACGTCGTCGAACGGCTTCGCCAGATGCAGCGCCACCCCGTCGATGAATCCGCGTACCAGCGCCTGCCGGCCGGCCCACAGCAGTTCGGGTCCGACACGCAGTTCGCGCGCGAGCGCAAGCGCGTGGCGCTCGCGCCCGAACAGATGGCGCGCCGGAAGGTAGGACCACCACGGGACCTGATCGATCCGCCGCAATACCGCATCGACGTCTCCATCTGGTGTTCGAAAGCG
Source organism: Bradyrhizobium sp. (assembly GCA_052143915.1). Lineage (GTDB taxonomy): Bacteria > Pseudomonadota > Alphaproteobacteria > Rhizobiales > Xanthobacteraceae > Bradyrhizobium. Next base: position 6,151 of record JBKQRS010000399.1, on the reverse strand, counting down.
GCCGCGCTCGACCGTGGAGAACACGTCGCGCTTGAGCAATACGCCTTCGGTCCATCGCGCCGACAGAATCTCGGCGTCATCCCTTCGCAAACTCATGAAATACTCATGCTGCCGCTGCTACGCGCAGATGATCGGCAATCCAGCGATCGATATCCGACAGCGCGCGGGCGCTGATGGCCCGCCGCTTGGCGATCGTCTTTTCGTTGCCGCGCAGGCGCGTGCCGTCGGCGCTTCTGGTGGGCGGCGTGGCCAGCGGCGGAAACAATCCGAAATTGATGTTCATCGGCTGAAACGAGCGCGGGCCGCTGTCGATGGTTTCGATATGGCCGCCGGTGATGTGGCCGAGCAGCGAACCCAGCGCCGTCGTCGAAGGCGGCGGCGGCAGTGACCGGCCACGCGCATCGGCGGCAGCGTAAAGGCCCGCGATCAACCCGATACTTGCGGACTCCACATAGCCTTCGCAGCCGGTCATCTGTCCGGCGAATCGCAGCCGCGGATCGGCACGAAGGCGCAACTGCGGATCCAGCAGTTTTGGCGAGTTCAGGAAGGTGTTGCGGTGCAGGCCTCCGAACCGCGCGAATTCGGCGTTCTCGAGTCCGGGAATCATGCGGAAGATGCGTTGCTGCGCACCGTATTTCAACTTGGTCTGGAATCCCACCATGTTGTAGAGCGTGCCGAGCTTGTTATCCTGGCGCAATTGCACGATTGCGTAGGCCTTGACCGTCGGGTCATGCGGGTTGGTCAGCCCAACCGGCTTCATGGGTCCGTGGCGCAAGGTCTCGCGGCCGCGCTCCGCCATCACCTCGATGGGCAGGCAGCCGTCGAAGTAGGGCGTATTGCTCTCCCACTCCTTGAAGTCGGTTTTTTCGCCCGCGATGAGCGCACCGACGAAGGCGTCGTATTGCTCTTTGGTCATCGGGCAATTGATGTAATCGGCGCCCGTACCGCCGGGGCCGAGCTTGTCGTAACGCGACTGAAACCACGCTGCCGACATGTCGATGGAATCCCGGTGCACGATCGGCGCGATCGCGTCGAAGAACGCCAGCGCGTTCTCGTCGGCCAGTTCGCGAATGGCCTCGGCCAGCGGCGCCGAGGTGAGGGGCCCGGTCGCGACGATGACGTTACCCCAGTCGGCCGGCGGCAGGCCGGCGATTTCGCCGCGCCGCAGTTCGATCAGGGGATGGTCGTGCAAGGCCTTGGTGACGGCAGCCGAAAATCCATCACGGTCCACGGCCAACGCGCCGCCGGCAGGCACCTGGTTGGCGTCGGCAGCGCGCATGATGAGTGAGCGCAGCCGGCGCATCTCGGCATGCAGCAGCCCGACCGCGTTATTGGCGGCGTCGTCGGAGCGAAAGGAATTGGAGCACACGAGTTCGGCAAGGCCATCGGTGCGATGCGCCTCGGTCATTCGGTCCGGGCGCATTTCGTGCAGGACGACGCGGATCCCGGCATTGGCGGCTTGCCAAGCCGCCTCCGAGCCAGCGAGGCCGCCGCCGACGATATGAACGGTTTGAGAAGAGGATTTGGTGCCTGTCATAGGCACAGAGGTAGCGCGTTTCGTCACGTAGTGGAATGCGCCAAGCCGCCTTGAAACGACGCCGCCTTGAAACGACAACGCCCGCAACTCGGCGGGCGTTGTCCGTCTCGAAGTCAGCTGAAATCGTATCAGCCGTTGTAGTTACCGGCTGCAACGCGCGGAATATCCGAGCGATCGAGGCCAATATCGGCCAGTTCGCGATCGCTGAGCTGGGACAACTCGGCGACATTGCGCTGATAGTCCCGGAACGCCTGGATCATGCGGATGAGCGAGAGCAACATGGGTAGTCTCCTTGTATCTACGATTCAGTCCTTAGAGGAGGACGCTATCGTTGAAATGAATATAAGGCAGTATTTTGCGATGCAGAAGTTCCAATGCTGCGGTGCAGCTAATCATGGGGTGCATAGCTAAGTAAGAAACGATTAACCCTTCGGCATGGGTGCCTGATCAGTCATCGCAAACGGGCGGCAGCTAGCCGGTCCACGCAAAAACCCCGTGAAATGATCGAATTCTGGATGTAGCCTGTTGGACAAAAGATAGGAATTAGCTCTCCTAACGCAAGGCGGAGGCCAACAGATACCGGTAATTGGGCGGCTTGCTTTCGGGCTGAAATTCGCAATGCTCATGCGTGATTCGCATGTGACATAAGAATGAATATCAAATCATTATTATGCGCGGGAGATTTTACGGCATGTGGGCGAGCTGGCTGGCAAAGTAGCCAACGGTTTTCGCGTAAACCTCGCTCTTGTTCCACTGCTGGAGGACCCCGAAATTCGCGCTGCCGGGCTCCCAGTCCTTGCCGCGCTGCCAGCCATAACTGGCCAGGAAATTGGCGGTTGATGCCAGCACATCGGGTGCGCTGCGCAACAGGTCACGGCGGCCATTGCCGTCGAAATCCACCGCGAATTTGATATAGGACGACGGCATGAACTGGGTCTGACCGATCTCGCCGGCCCAGGCACCGCGCATCTCCGACGGCGCGAGGTCGCCGCGCTCGACGATGCGCAACGCGTCCATCAATTCGCCCCGAAACATCTCCGAACGCCGGCAGTCATATGCCAGCGTGGCCAGCGAGCGCATCGTCGGAAATTTTCCGGTATTGACGCCGAAGTCGGTCTCCAGTCCCCAGATCGCGACCAACACCTCGCCGGGCACGCCGTAGCTCTGCTCGATCCGGGAGAGCACCGAACCATACTGCTTCATCATGTTGGAACCGCGCGCGAGGCGCGGCGGCACCATACGGCCGGAGAACTCTTCGAAACTCTGGTTGAAAACCTTTTGCGAGCGATCCCGCGACAGCACCCCTTGATCGAGCGTCACGCCGTTCAGGCCGGAGGCGATGGCCGCCTGCGAAATGCCCTTCGCAGCGGCTTCAGTCTTGAAATCGTCGAGCCATGCCTGAAAGCTGCCGGTGCCGCAGGGTGCCGCGAGCGCTGCGGGTGCCGCTATCGCGAGGGCAGCGCTCACCGCGAAGGCGGCGCGGAAGATCATCGATATTCGCACAGAATCGCTTCGCTCTTGAAAACGTGACCGGACCATTCGATATGTCGGGGGCAACCGCGGCTAAAACAAGGCTATTGGAAGAGTCGAGCGCGGTTGGAACATCAGCGGCCAAGCGGTACCGCGCTCGCTTCGCGTCCTTGATGCCCAGTTCGTGAGCAAATTGGTCAGCCTGCTTGCCGAGCTGCCGGTCAACAATCGACCGGCAGCCAGATCGCCGTCGCTGTCTTGAGGCTTATGCGCGGTCCTTGCGCCGCCATGGAAACAGATTGGCGGGGAAGTCCACCGCCGACTTCCGTTCACGCGGCGCCCGCGGCGGGATTGGCCGTGCGTTCGGATCGATCGCGACCACCTTGCGATAGAGATGCCAGGTGGCGTGTCCGAGCAGCGGGATGATGATGGCGAGACCGAGGAAGAACGGCAGCGATCCCACCACCAGCAGCGCCGCGACGATCAAGCCCCAGGCCGCGATCGTCACCGGGTTTTTTGCCACCACCCGAAGCGAGGTGACCATGGCCTCGCCGGCGCCGGCGTGGCGGTCGAGCATCATCGGGAAAGAAACCACGCTGACGCAGAGCGCCACCAGCGCAAACAGGAAGCCGACGCCGCAGCCGACACCGATCAGCCACCAGCCCTGCGGTGTCGTCAGCACGCGCTGGACGAAGTCGGAAAGGCCGGACGCGCCCTGATATCCGAACACCGCGATATAGATCGCCTGGGCTGTCGCGACCCAGGTCACGAACAACGCGAGCAGCAGCGTGCCCAGTCCGAGCATGGCGCCGAAGGACGGCGAGCGCAGCACGTCGAGGGCATCCCAGGCGGAAGCTTCTTCGCCGCGCTCGCGCCGGCGGCTGAGCTCATAGAGACCGAGCGCTGCGAACGGGCCGAGCAGGGCGAAACCCGCGGCCAGCGGAAATAATAGCGACACGACCGCGTGGCCGGAAACCGCGCGCGCCAGCACCAGGCCGAGTACCGGATAAATCACGCAGAGGATGATGGCGTGGCTTGGAACCGCCTTGAAATCTTCCCAGCCGAGCCGCAGCGCTTGACGCAGATCGGAAAGGCCGATCTTGCGGATGACAGGTATCGAGGCGTCATCTTGTGCTGGCTGAGCCAGCGGCGTGACATTGCCGGAGTATGGTGTGGCCATGGTCGCTATCTCCCTTGACGCAGCGGCCCCGCTTCACGCCGGCATCGGGCGCGTGGAACCGTCTGCAGAAATGAACACGATCAAGGCCAGACGCGAAGACAGGGAAACCAAAACTGGCCGTGTCGCCAACTGAACCGTTAGCGTACTCTCAATTGCAGTTGCTGTCGCTCACGCTTGGGTGAATTTTTTCATTGTCGCGGCGCACAGCCACCCTTGTCATGCCGCCGTCATTCCGCCTCAGTTAAGCTAACTTCAGGGCGTCTCTGTTGCATTGGCAAGTACGGCCGCGGCGATTAAGCTTTGCAGCGATCCGGCCCGGTGCTGCCGGTCATCGAGAACGTGCTGTTCGAGCCTTGACATGATCACTGGGTTCATTGGGAGGAAACGATGAGTATTTTCGGAAAAATCATGAGCGCGATCTTCGGTACCACGGCTGACGCAGCCCCGGCCGGCGGCGGCGCTTCCGCTGCTCCGGCTTCCGGCTCGGCTGCGCCGGCTGGCGGATCGTCGGCAGCACCCGCCGCACCGGCACAATCCGTCGACGTCGCCCCGATCCTGGACAAGGCGGTCGCGGCCAAGGGAGAAAAACTGGAGTGGCGCACTTCCATCGTCGATCTGATGAAGGCGCTCGATATCGATTCCAGTTTTGCCGCGCGCAAGGAGCTGGCGAAGGAACTCGGCTACACCGGCGACAGCAATGATTCCGCCAGCATGAATATCTGGCTGCACAAGCAGGTGATGGCCAAGCTTGCCGCGAACGGCGGCAAACTCCCCGCTGACGTCAAGTGGTGAGGGATCCCCATCCCTCCATCCAAAAGGCCCGCATTGTCGCGGGCCTTTTTTATGCCCCGGCGCAGCCGCTTCATTACCTTGCCCGGCGCGAGGCGCGGGGCTAGATACGCTCTCGGGAAAGACCAACAGGTAAGAAGCCGGAGCAACCCCATGGATACCGTCGACCGCAGGACCATTCTTGCATCGGGCGCATTGGCGCTGGCCGGCGCTGCGACCCAAAGCGGTCCGGCGCAGGCGCAATCGGGCGGAAAGCCGATTTTCACCGTGCCGGCGATCACGATCCCGATTGCCGGCGAGGCCGGCGTGTTTCCGGTCCGCCGCATCTATTGCATCGGGCGCAACTATGCCGCGCACGCGCTCGAGCGCGGATCCGATCCGACCCGCGAGCCGCCGTTCTTTTTCCAGAAGCCGACCGATGCGATCCAGAATGTAGGGCTCGGCGAGGTGGCCGATCATCCCTATCCCTCGCTCACCAAGAACTATCACCATGAGGTCGAGCTGGTGGCGGCGTTGAAATCCGGCGGCACCAATATTGCGCCGGACAATGCGCTCGATCACGTCTACGGCTACGCACTTGGCCTCGACATGACCCGGCGCGATCTGCAAAACGGCATGTCGGCCGAAAAGAAGCCATGGGAGATCGGCAAGAGCTTTGACCACGCCGCCGTGATCGGTCCGATCCATCCGGTGACGAAGACGGGGCATTTCACCAAGGGCGCGATCTCGCTCGCCGTCAATGGCGCCGTGCGGCAGTCTTCCGACCTCGACAAGATGATCTGGAGCGTCGCCGAGCAGATCGCCAAATTGTCGGAAGCGTTCGAGCTGAAGGCCGGCGACATCATCTATTCCGGCACGCCGGAAAATGTCGGGCCGGTGGTGAAGGGCGACGTCCTGCTGTGCAAGCTCGAGGGCTTGCCCGACATGTCGATCAGGATCGTCTAGCGCTTGCCGGTCGGCGCGGCGATCCGGTGGAAACAGGTCCCGGATCAAGGCGTACCGGCCGACGCCCATCGCATGTCGGGCCCGTGGCGCCGACAAGATCCGCTCGATCTTGAACGCGCGGCCGAATTGGTGTAGCTGTTCCCGCAGAAATGACGACCATCCAGGAAATGCAGCCGGCGAAGTTCATCGGCTGAAGGCAATTTCCTCGCGTGCGGCGGGAGATGACCATG
>JBKQRS010000398.1:0-5290 GCA_052143915.1 Bradyrhizobium sp. | reverse complement strand
GGGGCCGCACCATGGCGCCCAAACGTCGACGAGGACCGGGATATCGCTGTGCGCCACATGGCGGCCGAAACCCGCTTCATCGACCTCGATGGGGTGCCCACTGAAGATCGGCTGGTGGCAGGATCCGCAGCGCGCGGCGGTCAAGGTCCGTTCGGCCGGTAGCCGATTGATCCGCCCGCACTCACCACAAACGATTTGCCGGCTTGCGCTCATGTCCCTGTCTTGACTTCCTTGATTTTCCCGATGTTGAGCCTGTCGAGCAAAAAGCGCTCGTAGAAGGGCTCGCTTTCGCCACGACGAATTTTGCGCAGGAAGTATTTCTCGAAGGCGACCTTGGCGAGATGAACCCATTCACCCTTGGAGGACCAATTGACGTTGCGCGGCGGGATCTGCGGCTGCGCCAGGAAGGCGACGCCGGTATCGCCGAAATCGGCAAGGCAGATCGCGTTCCAGGTGGGCTGCGCCGATGCCGTCCGGCCACGCAGCAGCGCGCCGATGTTCATCGCGGTTGCCGTGACCATCGATTCGATCATGAATCCGGTCTTCGGCACGCCGACCGGAACGGGGGTCGCGCCGACGGGAGCGATCGCCACGCATACGCCGATCGCAAAGATATTTGGAAATGCCGGATTGCGCTGATGCTTGTCGACGATGACGAAGCCGCGCGGATTGGTGAGTTTTTCGATGCCGCGAACGGCGCCTACGCCGCGAAACGCGGGCAGCATCATCGAATAGGAGAACGGCAGATCGTGCGTCTTGCGGATTGAGCCGTCTTCCGAAAGCTCTTCGACCGACATCTTTCCTGGCTCGACATTTTTGACGCGGGCATTGGTGATCCACTTGACGTGCTTTTCGCGCATCTCGCTTTCGAGCAGGCCCTTGGTGTCGCCGACCCCGTCAAGCCCGAGGTGCCCGATATAGGGCTCGGAAGTGACGAAGGTCATCGGCACGCGGTCGCGGAGCTTGCGCCGTCGCAACTCGGTTTCCAGAATGAACAGGAACTCGTAGGCCGGGCCGAAGCAGGAGGCACCCTGCACGGCGCCGATCACGACCGGTCCCGGATTGGCCGCGAGCTTTTCGAACGCTTCCTTGGCGTGCGTGGCGTGATCGACATGGCAGATCGATTGCGTGTTGCCGTCCGGCCCGAGCCCCGGAATTTCGTCGAAGGCGAGCTCCGGACCGGTAGCGACGACCAGATAATCGTAGTCGATCGACGTGCCGTCGGCGAGTTCGATGCGGTTTTCCACCGGATGCACGCGTTGCGCGCCTTGCGTCAGCAGGCGGATGCCCTTGCGCTTCATGATATCGACAAGATCGATTTCGATGTCGCTGCGCTGGCGCCAGCCGATCGCCACCCAGGGGTTGGAGGGGACGAAGTGATAGACCGGCCCCTGCGAAACGACAGTCAGGCGGTCTTCCTTTCTCAATTGCGGCATCAATTCATAGGCCATCAACGTTCCGCTGAGACCGGCTCCGATAACAACAACTTCCGCCATGTTAGCCTCCGTTTCCTGCGTTCCTGGGGTGCGGTTGCGCCAATTTGACCTTGGCTTGTTCTACCGTGCGTGTTGACTATATATTCAAATTATCGTATATACGCAAGTATGAAAATAGATAGTGCCGCCATGGAAGCCGCTGCCGATCGGGCGAGCGACCTGTTGAAGTCACTCTCCAACCGTCACCGGTTGTTGATCATCTGCCAGCTGATCGACGGCGAGCGATCGGTCGGTGATCTCGCCGGATTTCTGAAGCTTCGCGATTCCACGGTATCCCAGCATCTTGCTCTCCTTCGCAAGGATGTCCTGGTGTCCGCGCGACGCGATGCGCAAACGATTTACTACTCAATCGCCAGCGATCCTGCGCGGGAACTTCTGAAGACGCTCTATCAAGTGTATTGCGCGCCCCCGAAAGTTCCGAAGGCCAAACGTAAGCTATGAGGACCTGCGCGGCAGTGCCTTGAGGCAGGTCAAGGTCCTCGCAGCTAATTTCAATGAGATGTCACAACAAATGCCGCGGGCGCGGCGTGGAATGAGCATACCGATGCGCAGATTGATTCTATTGAGCCTTGTCGCGATTGCGGCAGCGGGGGCTGTTCCAGCGAATGCGGAAGTCCTCACGGCTGCCTCGCGCGCGGTCTCTGACGAGAAGGCCGTGTTCGCCACCGTCGAGAGCATTAGCGTGGTCCCGGCACGCGGGCGGATCGGCGGTATCATCGTCCAACTCAACGTGAGGGAAGGCGATCCGGTCACGAGCGGTCAGGCGATTGCGGCGATCGGCGACGAGAAGCTTGCCCTGCAGATGAAGTCGCTCGATGCACAGATCGGTGCGTTGCAGGCGCAGTCGGACCAGGCGCAAATCGATTTCGATCGAACCGAGGGACTGGTGGACCGTGGCATACTCCCCCGCGTCAAGCTCGACGAAGCCCGCACCGCGCTTAACGTCGCGCAAAACGGGTTGCGGGCGCGGACCGCCGAACGCGCGGTAATCCAGCAACAGCTCAATGAAGGGCAGGTGCTTGCGCCCGCCGGCGGACGCGTATTGAAGAAGCTGGTGGCGGTCGGCTCCGTTGTGCTGCCCGGCGACCCCATTGCGATGATCGCGCAACAAGACTTCAAACTGCGTTTGCGGGTGCCGGAACGCCATGCCCGCTTTCTGAAAGCCGGTGACAAGATCCGCCTCGACGGCGCCGAGTTCGGCGACCAGACCTCCAAATCGGGCGTGATCGATCTGGTCTATCCGCAGATCGAGGACGGCCGCGTCATCGCCGATGCCACGGTTGAGGGGCTAGGGGAGTATTTCGTTGGCGATCGCCTCAGGGTCTGGATTTCAGGCGGCACGCGGACGGCCTTCGTGATCCCGTCGAGCTATGTGACGACCCGATTCGGGATCGACTACGTTCACATCCGACAGGGCGATCAGACCATCGATGTGCCGATACAGCGCGGGCGCGATCTGCCCTCTCCCGATCTTCCCAACGGCCTTGAAATCCTGTCCGGCCTTCGCGTTGGTGACCAACTGGTGCAACCGTGAATCTGGGCCTGTCGGGGCGGCTCACCCGGGCCACCATCAATTCGCCGCTGACGCCGCTGTTTCTGCTCGCATCGCTCGTCGTCGGCCTCATCGCGGTCGCCGTCATACCGCGCGAGGAAGAGCCCCAGATCAGCGTCCCTATGGTCGACATCCGCATCAACGCGGACGGACTGCGCGCGCCCGATGCGGTTGAGCTCGTCACCAAGCCTCTTGAGACGATCGTCAAGGGCATCGATGGCGTGGAGCATGTCTATAGCCAGACCGAAGACGACCGCGTCATGGTCACCGCGCGCTTTTTGGTCGGAACGAAGTCCGATGATGCGATCCTGCGGGTTCATGAGAAGATCCGCGCAAATCTGGACCGCATCCCGGTCGGCATTCCGGAGCCCTTGATTGTTGGCCGAGGCATCAACGACGTCGCCGTGACCACACTCACGCTTTCGCCGAAGCCGTTCGCGGCCGACCGATGGTCGGACAAGGACCTCTACGAACTCGCAGACAAATTGCGCTCTGAATTGACAAAGGTCGACAGTATCGGCCTGACCTATATCTCCGGCGGCGGCGCCCAGCAGATCAGGGTCGAGCCTGATCCGGAGAAGCTGTCGCTGTTTGGCGTCACGCTCCAGCAACTCGTCGCCAAGGTGAAGGACGCCAATCGTTCGTTCCTGGCGGGACAGGTCCGCGACGCTGGCACCGTTCGCAGCGTCGCGGCCGGCCAGACCCTGATGGGAATTCCCGATATCGGTCTGCTCTTGATTTCGACGCGGGACGGACGACCGGTCTATGTCAAGGACGTGGCTGCGGTGGTCATCGGACCGAACGCGGCGGAGCACCGCGTCTGGAACGATGCGCCGGACGGCAAGGGCAACTGGAACCGAGTTCCCGCGGTCACCCTGGCTCTGGCCAAGCGGGCAGGCGCCAACGCGGTGGTGGTCTCGGAGGATATTGCGCACCGGCTCGAAGGGCTGAAGTCCCGCCTGATCCCGGATGACGTCGAGGTGACGGTGACCCGCGACTACGGCGAGACCGCCAACGAGAAAGCCAACGAACTTCTGTTTCACCTCGGTCTCGCGACGATCTCGATCGTCGTTCTGATAGCGATCGCGATCGGCTGGCGCGAGGCGCTGGTTACGCTGGTCGTGATCCCGACCACGATCCTCCTGACGCTGTTTGCCGCCAACCTGATGGGCTACACCATCAATCGGGTCAGCCTGTTCGCACTGATCTTCTCAATCGGCATCCTGGTCGACGACGCCATCGTCGTGGTCGAAAACATTGTCCGCCACAGGTCCATGCGCGGGGAGCGCGGCCTCTTCGAAACGGCGATCGAAGCGGTCGCCGAAGTAGGGAACCCTACCGTCGTGGCCACGCTCACCATCGTCGCGGCGCTGCTGCCGATGATGTTCGTGAGCGGCATGATGGGCCCCTACATGAGCCCCATCCCCGCCAACGCCTCGATGGCGATGCTGTTTTCCTTTTTCGTCGCGGTCACGGTGACGCCGTGGTTGCTGCTGCGCATCGCGCGCCGGCGTTTCGAGACCGCCAAGCCGTCGCCGGGCGATGGCGCGCATGACGTCGGCGCCATGGGCCGCTTCTACGCCCGCCTCGCGCGTCCTTTGCTCAAGGGCCGCTGGCGCAGCAAGGCGTTCCTCGCAATCGTCGGCGTCGCGACATTGGCGGCTTGCGCTTTGTTCGCCACCAAGGACGTGCGCGTCAAACTTCTGCCCTTCGACAACAAATCGGAAATCCAGGTGGTCGTCGACCTGCCGCAGGGCGCGAGCCTGGAAGATACGGATCGCGTGCTCATGGCGGCGGCCGAACGTCTGAAGGACTTGCCGGAACTGACGTCGATCCAGGCCTATGCCGGCGCGGCCGCGCCCTTCAACTTCAACGGCCTGGTGCGCCACTATTAACTGCGCGACACCCCGGAGCTCGGCGATCTTTCAGTCAATCTCGTCGCCAAGGGCGAGCGAGCGCGCGCCAGCCATGCGATCGCGCTGGATATTCGCCAGCGCCTCGCCGGTCTGCCGGCGCCGGCGCGCACTTCTGTGAAGGTGGTCGAGGTGCCGCCCGGCCCGCCCGTTCTGTCGACCCTGCTTGCTGAAATCTATGGGCCGGACGCCGCGAGCCGCCGCGCGCTCGCGAGCCAGGTGCGCAAAGCCTTTGAGGCGGTGGACTTCGTCGTCGATGTCGACGACAGCTTCGGGGTCCCCTCCGACCGCTTGCGCCTTTCTATCGACCAGGAGGCGCTGGAATTCCA
>JBKQRS010000397.1:0-21424 GCA_052143915.1 Bradyrhizobium sp. | reverse complement strand
CTTCTCCTTCTGATGCTTGAGGCCGTCACCACGGACCTCGTTTTCACCATCAGCCTGAAGCGCAGCACCCAAAATCTTCAGCTATCCACAAGCTGGGCCGGCCGATTACACCATCTGTTCGGGGCAGACCAGAAGTCACCGGCTGATGGCCAAGGCGACGCGAATGACCCAACTGAGACATCCGGCACTCTATCGGCGCCGCACACGCCCTTAGCGCGTTTTGCCGCGGGTCTGCTCCCACCAGGAGCAGATGCCGGCCATGCGCTGGTAGGTGCCTTCGATCACCTGAACGGGGGCGCGACGCGTTCCGGCATCCGGCACGGCCGAGGGCGGCGCGCCGATATCCTCGAACAGGCCGACGGTGGTCATCTCAACCGGCGGCTTTGCGTCGTCGACCTCCCGGCCGCCCCAGCCACACTCCACGTAGATCTCGGATGGCGTGCGCATGTAATACGACGTCATGAGATCATTCGGATTGGCGGACGAGCGTAGCGACGATTTTCTCCGGGGTATTCTGCAGCAGATCGTAACCCTGCCCGACATCGTCAAGCTGATAGTACTCGACGAGCAGGTGATGCATGCTGCGAACCGGTGCCTCGACGAGGGCGGCGCTGTGGTGGCCCGCGCGTTGACGTGCATGAAATAGGCCTTCAGCGGGGCCACCATGAAGTCGCTGATGCGAAAGCCCAACAGGTCCTTGTAGAAGGCCAGGGCGGCGTCGATGTCAGGGAACGTCAGAAGGGTGTGGCCCATACCCTGAAGCGATTTTCGCTGCCTACGATATGTAGCGAATGACCCACAGCTCACTGCCGCTTCCCGAGCCGCGGCTGATCCGATACGATCGCTGTCTGAAGATTTCGGGGGACTGGGTTGACGGCGACATCGAGGAAGCCTCTCCTTAGCCTGCCGGTGCTCAAATGATCCGCAGCTTGAAAAAAAGATAGAGATGGGAGGAAGTAAATGTCCGAGTGCTTCGATTGTTGGCGCAGGTTGGCCGTCGGGTTGTCGATCGCTTTTTTCTCCGCGGGTGCCGCGCCGGCTACAATCTCCACTGCATCAGCGCAAGATCAAGGCAGCTGGACTGCCGTATCCACAATGCCCTCGGGGACCGGGGACTCCGCTGTCGTGGCTCTCGACGGGAAAATTTACGTCATCGGCGGTTCAACTTTCCGCCCGCACATCCTTCCGACTTCTTCCGACATGGGTTCCGGCACCTGGGCTTCGACGGTTAATTACGAATATGATCCGAAGACCGACATTTGGCGCGAACGTGCACCGCTGCCAATCGGACTAAGCCATATCGGTGCCGTCGCCCTTGACGGCAAGCTTTACGCTTTTGGTGGTTTTACCAATCTCATTCATGCGAACGGGCAAAACGTCGCCTTGGCTTACGACCCGGCGACAGACAAGTGGCAGGAACTTGCTCCCATGAGTACGGCGCTCGGAGGAGTCTCCGTAGCCGTGGTCGACGGCAAAATTCACGCCTTCGGCGGCCGCCCCCACGACCCGCTCCCTGTCGATTTTCACGAAGTCTATGATCCGGCGACAAATCAGTGGAGCAAAAAGGCGCCGATGCCAAGGGCGCGTGATCATTTTGGCATCGCCGTCATCGACGGCAAAATCCATATCGTCGGCGGACGCACTCGGGGGCAAACCGACTACATCCCCGACCACGACGTCTATGATCCAGCGACGGACCAATGGACAAAGGCAGCACCGATGCCGACTGCCCGCAGCGGTGGGGCGGCCGTCTATTATCATGGCCTGCTGCTATATCTCGGTGGCGAGTGCAGGAAGCCTGATCCACATGCCAAGGTCGGCGGTGGTGAGGCTTTTGACGAGAACGAAGCCTACGATCCGAAATCGAATACCTGGCTGACCCTGACGAAATTGCCGGGTGGGCGGCAAGCGATCGGCGCTGCGACCGACGGTTCGGCAGCCTATGTTCCGGGTGGCACATTGCGCTGCGGAGGTCTCTCGCTTACGGATCAGATGCTCGTGTTTCGGCTGAAGTAAGTGGATAATGTCCGTTATGCGGGGGTTGAGCGGACTCTCTGCGAATTCATCGCCACTCCCGGATTTGACCCGAACCCGACGTACGGCGCTAGTCGGACGACCCTCCGTATGGTTTTATAATCGGAGCCTCATATCGCCGAAGGCGCGTCTGGTGATGATCGACGATTCGGAATCCGTCGCGTTGCGTCCGACCGTTATTGACGGGAAGCGGCAGGAAGACGACTACGAGGTGATTTGGCGCGGTCTGCCGATTGGCAGGATCATGAAACCGCCCAGCGACCCGCACTGGTGGTGGGGCTGCAACGTCTACGGACAGCCGGTCGCGCCTAATGACCGAGGACCCGGGATCAATTTTAAGGACTGCCAGCTTCGGTTCAAGATCGCGTGGACGAGGATCAGAGCTGGGCTTACCGAACAGCATATCTCGATCGCAGCGCAGCACGCCGAAGAACTGGCCGAGCACCAATCACCAAACGTAGATGAACAGGCAAAACCCGAGGAACTCCGAAGTCTTGAGAATAATCGGGCAGCGCCGCGACAACGTATATTCAAGGCTGGCTCCATCGAGTTCAGCGGCAGCACGATTGATTGCGTGGTCCGGAACATTTCGGAAACCGGGGCGGCGCTTGAGGTCGCGAGTCCGGTAGGTATTCCCACCGAATTCAATCTCATGATCTCCGGGAATATCGCAAAACGTCCATGCCGGGTGGTCTGGGTTAGAGATAAGCGCATTGGTGTGGCGTTCAGGCCAGCCTAGTTAGGACCGGTTCGACGGCATCAAGATCGAGGATGCATTGCGGTCGATCGAAAGCGGCCTAGAAGCTAAGCGACAAGTTCAGAGGCATATCGCTCGGCCACATGCCGAGCCAGGCCTTGGAACGTGCCTGTTGGCACGTTTGCGATATGCCGGGTCGGTCTGATGATGCCCGTTGTTCGCGGTAGACCGGAAGTGGCTGGCCCGAGGTCAAAACGGCGCTAATGACCCATCAGAGACATGGCGTTGATACCGCGCCGCGTTTGATGGTCACCGATTTCGATGCGGTCCGCAACCTCACGGACGCCGAAAAAGCAGAGCTTCAAAGTGGCCCGCCAACTGCACGATTGGCCGGCACAAAATGGTCGGATACGCTCGCGCTCTGTCCGCTCACGACGTCGGTGGCAAGGATCGTGATCTTGGTCGACTGCGCGGGGACCATCGCTTGGTCGACCTTTACCGACAGCCGGATTTCCTGAGTCTGGTCCTGGCCGACATCGACGATGAGCCGCCGGTTTTTCTGTTCTATACCGGCGGTCTGCAGCGTCGCGCCGGGAAGTCCAACGATGTCGATGGCGAGGGCACGCGCAGTGCCGCTCTTGTTGAGGAGACGTAGGGTATAGTCGTTGCGGACGCCACCGTCGGACAGCATCACCGCGAGCGGATTGCGCTCGTGCATCGCGCTGATCTCGATGGCGGTGCGAGTTGCCAGCGCATACAGCATAATGCCGCCAACCATCAGGATGATCGCGGCGTACATGACGGTGCGCGCCCTGATCAGCCGATAGACTGGCGGTTTTCCGGCGAGCCGGAGCTGAGCGTTGATATCGGTGTCGTAGGCGATCAGGCCGGGCGGCCGGTGGACCTGCCGCATGATATTGTCGCAAGCATCAATGCATAGGCCACACTGAATGCAGCACAGTTGAATTCCAGTGCGAATGTCGCCCCCGGTGGGGCAGACATTGACACACTGTTGACAGTCGATGCAGTCGCCGGCGGGTTCGCCATGCTGGCGCAATTGCATCGCCTTCTTTACCGACATCCGCGGTTCGCCGCGATCGCGGCGGTAGGTCACGTTGAGCGCCCACTCGTCGGTCAGAGCGGCCTGGATGCGCGGCCATGGACACATGAAGATGCACATTTGCTCG
Source organism: Bradyrhizobium sp. (assembly GCA_052143915.1). Lineage (GTDB taxonomy): Bacteria > Pseudomonadota > Alphaproteobacteria > Rhizobiales > Xanthobacteraceae > Bradyrhizobium. The sequence continues at coordinate 17,506 of JBKQRS010000397.1, read as the reverse complement.
CGGGCATAGCCTGCAAAGGTGTAAGTGGTGGCGGTCAGGATAGCGATCCAGAGATAGGCCACGAACGACGCCTGAACTGTCGCGAGATCTTTCACGAGCGTCGGTGCATCGGCGAAGTAAAGAACCCAAGCGCCGCCGGTCCACCACGCGATCATGAGCCAAAGTGCATGCTTGGTGACGACCTTGCGGATGTGCGTAAACGTCCATCCTTGCTTATCGCTTATGATCCGCTCGCGCCGGTCTCCTTCGATGAGGCGTTCCACCGTATCGAACAAATCCGTCCAGACGGTCTGCGGGCACATATAGCCGCACCATACCCGGCCAGCGACCGCGTTCATCAGAAACAACGCCACAGCCGCGATGATCAGCAACCCGGTGAAGTAATAGAGCTCCTGCGGCCACAGCTCGACAAAAAAGAAGTAGAACCGGCGCTGCGGAAGATCGACCAGCACCGCCTGATTGGGCAGACCCGGCCCGCGATCCCAGCGAGCGAATGGCAGCAGGTAATAGGTCGCCAGCGTCAGCGCCAGGATGGCCCATTTGATCCGACGAAACCGTCCATGTACGGCCTGAGGATAGATCTTCTTGCGGGCTTCATAGAGCGATCCCTCGATGATGATGTCGTCCATCGTCTCGTCCTGCGCTCCTCCTTGAATGTCAGCCGGTCGCCGGACGACCGATCTTTCGCGCGACCAGATACGATAGCGGCATCGCAACGACGAAGCCGCACAACACGGCAATCGGAATGAATTTCATCGGCTGGCTGGCAAGGCTTTCGATGCTCAGAACGGCAACCATGGCGCTTCCCGCAAATGCGGTTCCGAGCATCATCCATACAATGATCGCGATCTTGATCATGCGTTTGTCCTTTCGTCTCTTATCACCCTGAACCGGATACCGCGCAGTTTCCAAATGTTCAGGCCGGAGCGGTCGGTGCATTGATCTGGAACAACGCAAAGACGATTTGCGACATCCCTCGCTTGGATTTTGCTGAAGCCAAGCGAACGAAAGGCATCATCGGAAATCCTCAAATCCAGTGCTTCTGGCTTAATTTTGATGGCGGAGGCCGGTTCAGCGGCAACGAGGTGATCGAATAGAGCTGGGAATTGCTGCGGTGCAAAGGTCTTGAACTGCCAATTTGGGACATGCCGACCGACGCTGCCGATGCCTGTTCAAAGGGGAAGACCGGAAGTGATCGGTCGACGGTCAAAACGGCGCTAACCCAACAAGGGAGGTCCCCCGGCTCTGCCGGGGAGGCAGCAAAACTTTGACATTTCGAGAAGTCGCCCATCGATGAAACTCCGACCTCGTGAGCCACCACGCACACGAAGGGAAGTTTCACGATGGACGATTACGACTGAACATGTGGCGCTAAGGGCCACCTTTAGGTGGCCCTTAGAACCGGGGTCGCGTATCTTTTGTGAGAACGAACCCAATTTTAGGTCAAGGCGGCCGGTCGAGTTCATCGATGAAAACGGCGGTGGCGCGGGCGTCCGTTTGCGAAGGCCGAGCGAAGCCAAACCGAAAAAGAAATGATCACCGCAAGGCCTGACCGGACAAGTGGTGCGCCTTTCGCAGCGACTACCAAACGTCGATCAAGCTGCGGTTGGTTGGGTGGGTGAGTAAAGTGCGGATCGCGTTGCCTAGCAGCGGAAAGCCTCTAGCGAACCTTTCCCGAACTCGCCTGCTCCTGCTCAAGCCGCTGAAACAGCAATTGGTTCTCCCACGTGCATGGAAAGGATACTTTCCTCGGAGCCCCAAAGCGTGGGTACACCGTGATCGTGCCAGAGATCCAAGACGAGAGTTTCGGGGGGTCTTCGTCGGCTGAATCAGAAGTTTTCATGTTGCATTCCCAAAAATGGCTCAGGCACCGCAATTTTTGTCGTTAATTCCGAAGCTAAATGATCATTCCTAGATACTGATCGTTCGAGCTTTCACAATTGCCCGTTAAGCTTTATGTCAGCGCCACGGGTTCCGGATTTAACCTCGCCGTCGACATCAAGCTTAATGCGCGAGTTTAGTTGCGGTGGATTCCTCGTGCGTTAATACAACCTCGCCGGGCAATTCCCCCGAACGCCCGGTCCCACAGGCAAAGCCGTCAGGCGATCATTGCTCCGCTTGACGGCTTTGTTGGATCAAAGGCAATGCCGGTGGCATCCAAATGGCCTCTTCAAATTTGCCGCCCGGATCGAAAGGACGCCAGTGCTGCCCGAACGGAACTCGCGTGGCACCATAAATGACAACGAGCGGACATATGAATTTTCAGATGTTGGGCCTGAATGCGAAACCCGCGTGGGCGCAGACATGGCACCTGTGGACCGTGATCATCCCACGACGGTCGATCACAGGCCGCCTCGTCTTTGGCAAAGTCTGGCGCCGTCATGATGGGCGCCATTGGATCTACAAAGCAGTTCTCAACCAGCAGCTCGAGCGGTGATCATCGTGCGAGCCTTAGAAATTGTTGGAGCGCGAAATGGACCCCCGTTTCATTTTCTCGGCGCTGGCTGGCGTACTTTGCGTCGTTATTATTTTTGCGATCCTCACCGCCGCTAGACACATCTCGCATCGATCAGATTCGGTAATCTCACGGCCAAGCAGCCTCAGCACTCCCCCGAGCTGGGGCCGTTTCTCTACCAGCTGAGCCACTGACTCAACCGGGCCGCTCGGCAGATTGCAGCTCCGCACACCGCAAGTTTAATGTCGGCATTTGGCTGAATCTTCGTCTTGCGGGATCAATCGGCTCGAATATCATTATGGCTGTGGCGCCGTTCTCGGGTCGCGCTACTTTCCACTGAGCCCCAATCTCTTGCCGCCCCTGTCCTTCGGGGGGGTTTCTTGTTGTCCAAAGCCCTTCCGAACGACATGGATGGCCCGCGCCCCTATGGCTCATCCCCTTGCGACCTCAAAACAATAAGAAAGCCGTCGCTGGGTTGAGATCAGCGACGGCTTCCTGGTGAGTTTCTATGACCCTCCGCCGAGGGTCATCTGTGATGATGCCTGTGGTCAGTTAACGGGCCCTTATCGGCCCGCATTACAGCGGCCCTTGCGGCTGGGAGCAATGCAGCTAGGATTTGAGACTTAGGGACGCCCCAACCCCACACTGCCTCGCCAATGTGCAATCTCTACTCGATCACCACGAACCAGGCCGCGATCGTCGCGCTGTTCCGGGTCGTGAACCACTACGTCGGCAACTTGCCGCCGATGCCAGGGGTGTTCCCAGATTACCCAGCTCCGGTGGTGCGCAATGATTGCGGCGAGCGTGAGCTAGTAATGATGCGTTGGGGAATGCCGCCACCGCCAAAGATCGGCGGGCCGCCCGTGACCAATATCCGGAACACTACCTCGCCGCACTGGCGCGGATGGTTGAAGCCGGAGAACCGATGCCTCGTTCCAGCAAACAGTTTTGCCGAGTATGCGCCCGAGCCGAACCCGGTCACCAAGCAGAAGGACGTAGTCTGGTTCGCTCTCAATGATGATCGACCGCTGTTCGCTTTCACCGGGATATGGACCGAGTTCAAGGGAGACCGTGGCACCAAGTCAAAGCCTGTCCCCGGCCCTCATCTGGTTTATGGCTTACTGACCACGTCACCAAACGCGATCGTCGAGCCAATCCATCCGAAGGCTATGCCAGTAATCCTGAAGACCGACGAAGAACGGGATATTTGGATGCGCGCGCCGTGGGATGAAGCGAAGACGCTGCAGCGACCCTTGTCCGACGACGCGCTTAAGATTGTCGCGCGGGGCACCGACAAAGAAGATAAGGCTGCGGTGTGAGACCTGATCGCGGCTGGAAAAGATCGTTCGAAAAGCCGATCCCGCTACCCCACGGGATCTTCCTCAAAGCCTCGATGACGGTGTCACGATCACGTTCGAGCTTATCGGCGATGCAGTTGGCGCTGGAGGTTTGCATTGTCACAAAACCTCATTCTTTTTGTGCTTAAAAATCCTTTTTTGTGCTTAAAAATTGAACAGACGAGGCTCGGGGCCTGTCATTTGGTGGTCGCCTTGCTCCATTGCGATTCGCAAGGCTCCCTCAAGCCGGGCTATTAAGGAAATGAGATGCCGACCCGTGGAGACAAGAGCATGTGCAGCGTCGCAGACTATTTTGAGAGGGCCGCCGAGTTTGATGAACTGGCAAGATCAACCAGCGAACCGGCCTTAAAAAACCGCTACGCTAATGTGGCTGAATCCTACCGCCTCTTGGCGATCGTGCGCGAACGGCTCGTTGCAACTGGCGACATCGAGTTGGAAGAGCCGTAACCGTTTGTCGATCCTTGGCGCGATCTGGCGCTTGACGCGGACGCTCGACCCGCTCCCGGGGGCTGCCTCTGGCGCCCCTCCCCGAACTCTCGACATGGGCCATGATGCTCCTCGGCTTCGCAGGCTTCTTGGCCTATCGCCGTAAGTCGAAGTCAGCATTGATGGCCGGCGGATCCACGATCATCGCTTGAAGAACACGGAGACCGCCTTCGGGCGGTCTTTTCGTTTGCGCGGATCGGAATGCCGCGAGCGCTGAACCGTTACGTTCAGCGCGTGTTCAACCCGTCACGCAAAGATCCGCATTGGGGTAAGCGGAAGCTGACGCAATCGATGACCTTTTTGTTGCGGTTCTAGAATTAACCGCAGCACCCTCGGTGAGTAATAAGGAAAATAAAAAACAATTTAAAGGTTTCAGCTCTGGACCTACCTCGAACTAACCGATCAACATTTGCCAGGGTGCGAATCAAACTCGCGCGGCATGGGGAGGTCTTTTGTGAAATTCAATATTTTCGGCCAGACGAAACATTTGCGGGCTGCTTTATCGACGACGGCAGCGCTGCTGGCGGTTGCAATTTCCCCCGCCAGCGCAGGTGTCGTATACAACACCGATTTGGCCGCGCCGGGCGTTTACTATGGCACCGGCAATGCCAACGGTAACTTTGTTGTAGACACCGAAAATGGCGTCGAGATAGGCCTTCGCGCGCATTTAGCTTTCGTCGGCAACATTACGCCGACAGGCAACAATTTGTACCAGGCTCCCGCCGGCCTTTATAATCCGACGCACGCCTTTTGGAACTTCGATTTCTCCGTAAACTCCGGCACACAATCGCTCGCTGGCACTACGTCTTTGATTACAATCAAGGATCTTGGAACCGGCACGGTGATATCGTCCTTTGACCCGAGTCTCATTCCTGACAACGCCCATCCGCCTTCGGGTAACGGCTATCAAAACAGCGAAAATCCTCTATTCGGTTTTTTGGGACCTTCGTATAACGCTTTTGCCAATGACACTTATCAATTCGACTTCTCACTGACCGGTGGCTCGCTGCAGACGCCGCTAGCCGTGGAAGCTTTCGTTCAGGTTGGATCAGGAGTTCCCGAACCGTCGACATGGGCGATGATGGTCCTCGGCTTCGCCGGCATCGGTTTTATGGCGTATCGTCGAAAGTCAAAGCAGGCATTAATGGTCGCCTGATCTATTCCAACGGGCTTAGAATGAGAGACCGCCTTAGGGCGGTCTTTTCGTTTGTGCATCTCATGAGTCGTCTTCTGGCTTATCAACATCCGCGATGGGCCTGCGGTTCAGATCAGTTCCAAACCCAACAGTTAGGAGCATTTGCCCTATGTACCCTCCAGCGCTTTGATGCGCGGAAGCCCGGCCCACTGCTCGGACGACGCGACCGCGCATCCCCAGTTCCTGGCGACCGCGCCGGCCGAATCGTGCCATGATCGATTCGGCGGCGCATTTGCGATCTTGGCGCCGCCTTCTCCCGAACTTGACCCCGTCGAGGCGCGGCTGGGTTTTTTCACATGGTGCATTGCGCGGGCGGAACAGCTTGCAGCGTCGCTGGGTTCAAGAAAGAGGCCCGACGCGCGACGATGTCCGGACGACACACGTCGGGCCTGACCAAAGCCATCGGATTACATCCCCAAGCATGGCCGAATCGAACGTGAGGATAATTTGTGGCAAAAAGTCCGATAGTGGCCCGCATTAGTCGAACGCCACGCCTATTCGTTCCTGTTGGCGCCAGATGACGTGACAGGGAATGTGCGTGCCGTCCGCTTTAAAGACAAGGTTGAAAAGCTCGGGGATGTCGTGGGGGTTAATAACATCGAGCGCCGCCCCCGAAATGGAAATGTTGCGGATTAAGCAGTTAATCGTGCTGGCAGCGAACCTAATCGCTCCAGACATCAATACAGGGTTTCGAGGGATCGCGCGTCTTTCCATGAAACTATGATGAGTCGAAATTCTTAGAGATCGATAAAGGCGACCATGAAATTCGTCGAACCGAGCCACTTCGCCGATTCCCATGCCGCTGCCCGCGAGCTGTTCGAGATCGCCAATGCGGTCGAGGCGGCCCAGGACGGCCGCATCGACAACGAACGGGTCAACCTTCCCTTGCTTGAGCAAGGCGGCACGCCGGACCAGCACCGCGCCGCCCTCGCCCGCGCGATCAAGTTGGGATGGTCGAGTCCGATTCAGAACGGAAGTCCCGTCTTTGGGGAAGGCGGAAGTTGAAGCCAATGAAGGCCGTCGTCCATATCAGCACCCCCTTATCGAGCGACGTTAAGGTGTCGGGTTGATTGATGTTCGACGCTTGAGCCAGCGCTGGCGAGTACGCCGCGAAAATAATCGCACCGATAGCAATCAAGCTGCGGTTGGGTGCGTAAGAAACGGTAAATGGTTTGTGTAGATAATCGCTCGATTTTCCAAAAGGAGATATCGATGTCGAAGTTTGCGATTGGCGAGAAAGTCAATAGTGCAGCCGACGGCCAAGAAGACGGCAGGGTGGTCGCGGTGTTTCCAACCGTTGACGGCAACTTTCGATACGTTGTTGACAAGGAAGGGTACGACGCGCTCCAGTTCCTTGACGCGGAAGAGCCCGTCACTTATCCCGCCAATCTGATGTGAATGCTTATTCCACCCGCCGCTCAATGCTTCGCGGGCATTGGCTCCGCGGTTTATCTACGCCATCGTTGATGGCCGCCTGATCTTCGCCAGATCGCGAATGAACATAGAGACCGCCGCCTTTCGTCCGTCTTTTCGATCCCAGCGTTTCGGGACGGATCGCAAAACCCCCTTGGCCCAACCTTCCAGTAAATGCGCTCCGATCGATATGAGTAGCGCAGCCCAAATACACAACAGCACCTTGATTGCGAGAACGGCCATGATTGATCCCCGTTCGAATGTACCCCTTCATCGACCCTGCCAACATCTTCCCTGAAATCGGCAGCTCTGGGACATGAACGCGGCATTTCCTCTACGGATCGAGGCGAATGTGTGCTGCCCGACGCGGATCAACTCTCAGTCGGCGGTCTTCGCTAATCTGGCCACCTCGAGGTGCGCGAACTGATCATGATGCGATGGGGTGCCGCCGCCACCTCCGGCCGGCGGATAGCAGCGAGCTGTCTCACGCTATTTCTTTGCAGTTTAAGGTTGGTTGGGCACGTTTGCGAACTGGGGATAATCGGTATTTTAACTTGCGTCCCCCCGCCGTTGGCAGACGCTGGTTGCCGACCATCGGGGGTCGATTATGGCTGCCGGAAGGGTTGCAGAAGTAAGGATACGACGCTACCGCAGCGCCCCGGATTGCGACGTTGTCGTTGCCCTTGGGAGCGACGAAGTATCCATCAGATGTCGCAGTTATGACGACGCGGTCAAGTGGGCTCAGATGGAATGCAAATCCTACCGAATTGCAGAATTCGCCGTTGACGGCTGACAGTCAGGTGCTCCGTCCACCAACGGGCCCGCGTGCTTGGAATGAAGGGCCACCTCGCGGTTGTTAGTCTCAAGCTATGTTGCTGGTATATTCTATCTCCCTGCTCATTCCGCTTCGCCATTCTCCGCGAGGCGCCGCGCGCCGAGCAACCAGGCGTGGACGATTTGCCACCTGTCGCGGCCGCGGTTCTGGAAATCCAGAAGAGGAGACTTCGCATCATGCAGCTCGAAAAAAAACTTTAGCGACTCTCTACCAGTTGGCCCGCCGGGATCGATCGATTGCGTTTGGACCCACCGGTCCCACTCCCGGATGATCAGGATCTTCGCTTCTTTCTGCTTCATCTAACACGAGCCGCGGCTGAACTAGAAACGGTCGATTTGCGGGACGGCAGGATTAGAGCGAATGATTACGAAACCGTTTTTTATCCTTTGCAAAACGAGGACAAGCTCCAAACAAAAAGACCGCCCGAAGGCGGTCTTCCTGTAGCGCTGGTGCGCCAGGCTACGGTTGCGTGCCCGCCGATCCTCAGCCCATCAGGGTTATGTCGCGGCGGTCCACGCCAGTGAAGCGAAAAGGCGCGTTCCACGGAAGGAACTCGGACGGCGTTGCCTCGATGACACGATTGTCTTCGTAGGTTTGCGGCTGCCGGCCTCTGACCCCCAGGTCGCCCACTCCCAACGCAGTCGGTGCGGCGGCAGCTCTGCTTAGCGCCGAGTCGGCGAACGAATTCGCGTCGCTGCGAAAGCAACTCAAAAGCGAGATCCGGCCTGAGGCAGTGATCGAGCAGATATATGTCGACGAGTTCGCCACCCACGTCTGGGAAATCCAGCGCTTCCGCCGCTACATAACGATCATCATCAACTCTTCCCGCCTTGCCGCGTTGCAGAAAATTCTCGAGCAACTGCTTCGCTGCCCCCCGACTCCGATATCTCCGACGTCGTAGACTTCCATGCGCATCCCGCCGAAGATCTTGCCCGCGGCTGGTTCGAAAATAAAAAGGCCAAAACGGTGGTCGCCAAACTACTGCGCAAATTTCAAATGGACGAAGGGGCCATCGAAGCCGAAGCCTTCAGGCTTTGCTCAGAGGACGTGGAGCGGCTAGAACGGATGCTGGCGCTGTTGGAGGTCCGCCGCGACAAGGCGCTGGGCAACGTTGCGGAATACAGGAAGATTCTTTCGAAGCAGCTCCAAGAGGCCGCCGATCAGATCCTGGACGACGTACCCTATTTGGTCAGTGTGGGCCGAACATCGAAGACCGACGATGGCAAGCCAACGGCAAGTTGAGGCAAACCGGCGCAACGCCCGCGACAGCACCGGTCCTCGCTCCGCTTCCAGGAAAAAGCGAGCGAGCCGGAACGCTTACCGGCACGGGTTGACGAAGCGTATCTCAAGAGCGGAGTTCGACCGCGAGGTGGAAAGGCTCGCCCGTCAAATCGCGCGCGACACCGAGGATAAAATCACCATCGAGCTGGCCCGCGACGCTGCAGAAGCGATGCTCGAACTGGCCCGCGTGCGGAGCGTCAAGGCTGCCTTGATCGAACGCGTGGCCGCATTTGGCAGGTTCAATGTCCCTTCCCGCTTCGCCTCCCCCAAGGACGAGGGAGCGTGGATCATGCAACATTATTGGGGGGCAACGTTGTGGAAGGGCCGCCCGAAATTCGCCGTCGATCCCCTGCCACCGATGCCCTCACAAGAGCCACAGCGCACGGCCGAGGCGGTGCGTCGAATCCTTCCCGAACTCGTCAGGCTGCAGCGCGACGAGCCCCCGCGCGGTGGCCCGAAGGGATCGGGCAATTCGTGCAATCGCTTTGAGAGGTAGACCACTATAATACAATTTTAAATTGTAAGCATTTTGCAAAACGAACCCAATTTGTCGTCGCATTTACAGATACTTGGGTTTTTGGCGCGTCTTCACCCAGGTGGTACCGTCCTTGGCCCAGGCGAGTTCATCGACGAAAACGGCGGTGGTGCGGGCGTCCGTTTGCGAAAGCCGAGTCCAAACCGAAAGAGAAGTAACTACAGCAAGGCATGCCGGACGAACGGAGCGTCCTCGCAAGGCGACTTCAACTGCCGGTCAGGCTGCGATTGGATGGTTAGGCTGATGCTTGGCGACAAGCCTTGCAACGGAGGACTTGCGAGCCGCTCGCCGGCCGAGCCGGCACCCGCGAAAAGTGCCTCGATCTTCCGTAACTTCTCGCGCAACAACGGCGCGGCGCATATCCAAGCCAGCTGGGTGGGGTCAAAAGATCGCTATCGCATAACGGACATGGCCGGACTTGCTGCTGGCTCGACGCGGTCGCGAATGACCCCGCTTCAGACATCGGTTCTTTGAGGGTTGTTGGGAACGAGGCGCGCCTGGCGGCTACTCCAATTCCCCCTCGCCTCGACCACGTCTTCCCGTTCTCCCGCGGCCGATATCACGACTGGCCCTTGCGGTATATCAATTCCGAACGACCGTTCCTTGGTTAGCTAGCTTCAAAACGAACCCCGAAGGAGAAGCCGATGAATAGGTTTGCAGTTGCCCTTGCACTGGTGTCCACCTTGTTATCATCGGTAGCTTTTGGGCAGGTGCCGGGTGGGGCCAATACGCCGCCTCCCCCCACTCCTCCATCTGTGATGCGGCCAGATGCTGTCCCATACAGTTCCCCAACTGTCGACAATTCACTGAACCCTCGCACGAAGGCGATAGCAACCCAGGACGTCCGTCAGTTAATGCAACTGATGGATAAGGATATGAACGGCTCTGTTTCGAAAGAAGAGTTCATGGATTTTATGTCGCAGACCTTCGACCGCCTTGATGTCAATAAAAGCGGCCAATTGGAGAGCGAAGAGTTACAGCTCTTGACTAAGCCGGGCTGGGTAGCGTGCTCAACTTTTGCCCGCGAAACCGATGGTACATACACATGCATCGGCCTTCTCCCGGAAGCCGGCACAAAAGGTACTGTGAAGCATAAGAAATAATTCAGCCCAACCCATCGACACGGACGGAGCTAGACTGACCGCCAGCGACCGCCTTTGCCGCGCTACGACAGGACCCTCACGCAGAGCCTCCGAACAAATTATTCCGGCATAGAGGTGCGCCGTAGCTCACATATCCGAGCCTCTATGTTCACTCGGAGTTTCGAGGAAAGGCTTCAGCGAAACGCCAACTCGCGCAGGCAGGGGTTTAATTCGCCGTCATTCCGCATCGCTGAGCCAATAGACCTGCTTTGCCATCCAAACCTCCCCGCCGCTGAGAAGCTTGAATCACAATCCCACTTCAGATGGAATCCTTATTGAGTACAGCCCCTAAATCACCGACACTGAAGGCGGCGTCCGTCGTAGCTCCTGTAGGTCCGGGATACTGGATCGTAGGACTTAAAGTGCGTGCAGCCGGGAGGGCCAATTGCGCGCTCGGGCGGCTCTTGCTCAACACGTTTTTGCAATGGAGCTTTTTCAACCGGCTGATCCGCCGGTTTGCTGTTCTCGGGCGCCACGCTGCCCTCTTGCTTTGCGACCGCCTTCTCTTCTGCCGCGGCAGGTTCCTGAGTTCGCGTCACATCAATCGTCGGCGGTATCGACGAGTTGTGCCCGGCAGCCGATCCCTCTTCCGCGGTAGCGGGTTTCTCTTCGGGAGCGGAAGCTTTCCGATTAATGCCCTTCATTCGTTCGATGAATTCCTTGCATTGAAACGGGAAAACGACTTCTCCAGAAGCGGTCAGCCCGATCGGCATACAGCCGCCGGGTGGCAGGTCGTCGTTCTTCACTGAAGGTTCCACTGCTGGCCTCGGATCCACCGCGCCAGTTGTCTGAGCGAACAGTGGCCCGCTCATCACTATGAAAGGGAAAAAACCCAGCGCGACGAGATGAGGGACAAACTTAGTTTTGTTAGCGAGTAAGCGCTTCATGCAATCTCTCAATCAACGTTCATCGCGTGGCCTTTCCTGCTGGGCCCCCTCATTAAACGGTCGCTTTTGAGGGAATATTTGGGCACTTCCGGGTCACTTCGGTGGTCGAAGAAAGCCAAAACTGAGAGCCACCCTCCACCGTCAATCCACTACCTTTAAGCTCGGGAGCCGTTGCCTCAACCGTGCCCACCTAGCAGACGCGCAACGAGCGTAGCAGTCGTTACCTCCGGCACGGCGGCTCGGCTACGACAGCACTGTCAGCGCACCGCTTCCGAGCAAATCCCTCATGGAGGCGTTCTTGCTCCGGACCGACGAGGCGATCGAGTGAAGCCAATAATTGTTGCGCTGCACGAGTCTCTTCCTGGCATTATCGGAAATCACACTTCGATAGGGCCCGCGGTCGCGCGGTTAGCGTTTCTGATGGCGACGCCGCACCTCGAACCATTCAGTGCTAATCGGCTTCGCAGCTGGCAATGCTTTTGCCATCGCTAAGGCCGCACGCAGATTCGAGCTTGGGCGTGCCAAAGCGGTGACGCGACACCCTGGCAGCCACACCCTGTTACCGGCTTTTCTTGGCTTTCGTCCCCGTATCCGGAATTCCCACACAGGTCGTAAAGCCATCAGTTTCATGAGCGGCTGTACCGCAGGGAACCGCTTTAACGGTCTTCGCCGAACCATCGGGCTCTACGATTACCCGGCCCGTCCCTGTATCTATCTCAGGTAACGGACCTGTGGAGTATGGGGCTGGCGGTGTACCGGCGGGCGCATATGCCCCGGTATAACCCTTAGGTGTTTCAGTCTGAGCAAAAGCATCCGGCGCAAAAACCACGAATGCAGCTGCTGCCGAGAGGGTGACTACTCGCAATGGAAGCCTCCATCGAAAATGGTCCAACGCGGCATCAGAATGTCCCGTCTTCCTTCAAAGTCAATCCACGGGCGTCCTTATTTGAGAGCCAGCACTAACGATCGACGGCCGTTCTGAAGCTTCCGAACGCTAATCGAAGCACCATTGGCTGCTTTCTTCTTCATACTCATAAGTGGAAAGTCGTCGAGATACTAACGCAAATGAGGCGTCGGTGGGCTGTGAAGAGGCAGGGCGCGCGTGGCGAGTTTGGGCCATTTGGCTGTTGAATAGGCGGCAGGACCACCCTAATTTAAACGATAAGGCGACAATTAAATACGGGAGCATCTGATGGCCCCGCGCTTCATCCTTATTCCGGAATCCAGTTGGATCGCCCTCACTGAGCTGCGATCGCGGTCCTCTTGGAATAAGACTAACCGCCTCGCATCCGAAACTTGCTCCATCCCAAATGTATCGAGCGGCTCGACCCCATTCTATGGACGACAAATATGGAACATAACGATCTCAAATTGATGTCCGTCGACGAATTATGGGCTCTGCACTTGGACGTCACAAATGCTTTGGCGGGCAGAATATCTGCCGAAAAAAGGAAACTTGAGCGGCAGCTGCAGCAACTCCAGCCAAGTAGCGCATCGGACGGCCTGCGGCGTGAACGGCGCCCTTACCCGCGCGTGTTTCCTAAGTATCGAAACCCTTCCAAACCCCAGGAGACGTGGGCGGGACGTGGTAAGCAGCCGCGTTGGCTGATTGCCCAGCATAGATCAGGGAAAAACCTCGACGATTTTCGGATTCGACCGACGCCAGATCGGAAGCGTCACTCAGAGAGGCAGTGACATACAAAAAGACCGCCCGAAGGGTATCGACAAAGGTGATCCTCTTCTGGCGGGGTCTGGCGATCGCAAGCTGCAAATTTGTCGAACGAAAAGCCACCAAATTTGTGCGGCGCAATAAAACAATAAGTGGCCGAGCCAGAAAAAGTTGTGAATTGGAAGTGAGAATGGCCGTCGCTGCCGCATTGACACCACGATGTATGCTGATCGTGACATCGGACGCGGGGTGCAAGATTAGCAAGAGTCAAACGGTGGGGGCGCCGATGGCTACGATCCAAGCTGCATTTCATTGGATAATGTTGGCGTTGACGCCAAGTATGGTTTTGGTTGCGGTTCTACTATTGAGAACTGACGATCAAGATTCAAACTCCCTCAGTATACATTCGTCGGAATCAGAGTTTGACGATCAACCACTTTATCCCGACGCCCAACAGCCACATCCAGCCGCCCAGTGAGAACATTACGCCTGCAAGGAAAGCTGTTCTAAAGAGCAATTGGACCACGTCGCCATGAGTCTCAGTGTTGATGCCGTGATTATTGCCCCGAGATTTTGAACCGTGTGTGAATGAGGTCACATATTGGATAAAAAGATCGGCCGTCTGATGCAAACCCGCCGTACTTGTTTTATGCCCTGTTAGTCCGCCATCTTTAGCGGCGAAGGCATTCGCTATCTTCCGGACCATCATTTCTTGATGATGGCGGAAATTCTATCGCTTAGAAGCGCAGCAGGGTTAGTTGGCGAGGAACACGGTTCAGGCTGCGGAAACGCAGCAGGCGGAGTCGCATCAGACACACACACGACCCCTTGATTATCGCACCAGTCGATTACATCGAACATCATTCCACGCTTGGTCATTTCCGCTTCCAGATCGTCGGCATGTTTTTTCCAATCGGGAGTCTCGCGAACTCTGAACCTCGGTTCTTGGCCAAGCTTATTCAATTCGTCGTCCACAGCGAGAGCACCAAGGGCACCGTGATGCATCATGACAAGGCTCTCGTTTGTGAAGACTTGGTAATTCATCGGGCCCCCCACTCAGAAAGAGTTGTCCCGCGCTGCGGGGATAGCTTCGTTGCTGACAATTTAATGCTCAGTTAAGGCATGCATGAGAAGTCGCGGGTACTTCCAAATTTTTGGCCGCGGATACAACTCACCGCTATAGGCAGACCTAACTTACCGACTCAACCCGGTGGGTTTACTTGCGCGAGAGTTACGACTATCAGCGCTTCCGGTTTTTCCAGTGAGACCAAGAGCCAAGTTCGATCGAGAAAGCTCTAAGCCGCGTTGCCGTGAAACTTCATAATTCAAGTTTTGATGACGTGATCGTTCAATTGCAGGCAGACGTGAAGATCAGCTTCGCAAAGGCCGCCATTAATAACGACGGCGTCAAGTTCAGGTTGGCGCTTGACGTTGGTCAGGGGCGTTTGCGAGGAACTATCGCTGGGGATAACCACGATGGCGATCGTTTACGGTCACCGACGATCGCGATTCTCCAGCACGGCCCGAATTAGCGCGGCGATCGAACTTTCAACGTCGTTGCCCGACGGTGGCGCGCCTGAGGAGGATGAATTCGCAGCAGCCGGTACAGCATCAGCCCTGCCCGGGCTGCCCAGTATCTTGGCGATGCTCTGAGCGAGATCGTCAGCAGAAGAAGAATTGGAGAGAGCCGGTGCGATTGCACTAGCAGTCACCGCCTCACATGGGGCCGCAGGGAGAGACTGCTGAACTTGACCAACGTCAAGATGGCCGGCGTTTTTAAGCTCAGGTTCTGTCGAGGGCTCGTTAAACGAATCCGGCTGCGGTGTGGAATGCGGTGGCGACGGTTCCGGCGATCGCGGCAATTCGAAAGGCAAGGATTGCTGTAACGTCGATTCCGTTTCGTCCGGTCTACACTCTGCGGCGAGTTTGTCCCTCGCTCCGTCAGCGACAATTAGCCGGATCAAGGCCAACCGCTTGGGTTCATCGTGGGCGTCTCTTAACAACGCCCGGTAGCGGTCGATGTCAGCATCCGGCTTGTTCACGTCACGCCCCCAACCCGTCCCAATTATGCAGACACACGGTGTGCGCGAGCAAGCCTGAATCGGCTATTCGATATCCGTGCTCATCCGCCGTTCGCACGACAACGACTAGGCAACCCGACTGGACGATTGAAGTCCCAGCCGCACATTCCGCCACGGGCTGTCCCTCCCCTTTCGGCTAGATCCGGAAACCTCGGCCAAGGCCGAGGCCGAGGCCATGGCCCGCGTGCTGGCATGTGACCAGGCCGATGAGGGCCAGCTGTTGGCCGCAACCGAGCTGGCGAAGGCGCAGTTGGAGCTATGCGAATTCGGAAGGTTCGCGCCGAACTGACGGCGAAGGCCAGCCTGGCCTCCGGCGACCTCGAGCACCTGCGTCGGTTGGCGGCGCTGGACCACTACGAGCGCCTCGCCTACACCAAGCGCCGGCGGGCATCGCGCAAGCTTTGAGCCTTCGGACCTCGGAGGTCGGAAAATCGGCAAGGAGGTCGTTTTGTAAAAACGAACCCAATTTTGATCTTCGCCAGCATTTCTCTGCAAGCTCCCACTAAACTTGAGAAATCGAGCCCTACAGTTCAGCAACACGCAAGAATTTTTATCGCAGGACGCCGCACATTTTTTTCTTGCGACCTTCCCTATATGAATTAAATTTTTAAATCGCCGCTGCAGCCGCTCCGGTTTAACTCTGGGTGCCATTTGCGGTTAAATCACTCGTCGAGGCCTTGTAGTGTTTTCTTGGCTGCAACGAAAACCGGACGCCGAGCGCAATATCAATGTGTTGCTCGACCGTGCCTTAGAGCAGCTCAACCCATCCCGTTTTGAAACCTCCTTGGACGGTGCGATCGCCTGTCGACCAATCGTTCAAAGCCTCAACCAACTCGCAGGCCAACCGGATCGCTTCGCCCCCATCGACCTGCAGGCATTGACATCGGCGTTGGCACAACTACCGGAAAGATCAAGCATCGAAAACATCGGTAGAGAACTGGCATCGGATCCCGTCGTGGTCGCCGTCATGGTGGGCGCTCTTCGATACGTCAAGCGCAAGAATTCCGATTCCGAGACCGATAAGAAAATAAAGCGCTTAGTCGCGCGGCTGAATCAGAACGGCCGACGATAGTTCTGGCGCCGACCCGCCCAACGTCCGGGTCCTACTGGTACCTTGGATCGCTGAGCGCGGTTCTTGTCCACAGAATTCCTACCGTGGGTATGCAACCGGCCTTGCCCCCTTAACCCAAAGCGCAGGCCAAACCGAGAAAGACGTGATCGCGGTTACAAATCGATCCCAATAGGGCCAAACACCCTAGGACTGGCGGACCTTACGCCTATTAAGCCGCGATCAGTCGGAACCGCGGTATAGGTAAAACTTGATACTGCATTGCACCGTGATGATTCTTTGCAGTGCATAAAGTTCTCTGCGGAGAAATTCGGCTTCCTTGCTTACGACGCAGACAGCAAATTTGTCCTACCGACTCGAGCTCAGGGCGCTGGTCATGGGCAACAATCGAAATCGTCACAGCCGAGTAGCTGAGACGTCAGGCAAGGAGCCAAAATCACTCTCTGGTGGAGATGATTTTGCATTGATGTCGGTTCACGAGCTCTGGAACGTCTATCAGAAGGTTGAGGCGATATTAGCCGAAAAAATAGCTACCGAGCTAAACCAGCTCAGACAGCGCCTCGCGCAGCTTAATGCTGACGTTCATATTGGACCGCGCGCTAATCGAAAGGGCCCAGAAGGACAGTCGAAACGCCGCCCATATCCGAAGGTATTGCCAAAATATCGAAATCCAGAGCAACCGTCCGAGACTTGGTCCGGCCGCGGAAAGCAGCCGCGCTGGCTTGCCGCGCAACTCAGATCGGGAAAGAAGATCGACAATTTTCGGATTGAGTAGCTGGAACCAATTTCATTCCGGATTTTTGCCTTTTCGCCGCTCTGTATTTTTTTGGGAGCAACGGACTTCTTTCGAGGACAGCACGACTCCTTGCTATATTGCTGCGAAAGATTCTGCAATTCGGGACTTAACAACGGCCATTCACCGGACGATCGATCAATTCGAACGTTTCACAAAAACAGCCCTATCCTTAGCCAAGACACGCGCGGCTGCTTCGGCGACTCTGACCCGTTCGCGCAGTCTTCGCAACTCGGACATATGCTTCGCTAGATCTGCAACTTTCGGTGTCTGTTCCGGGCCAGATCTGCATCCAAGTTTGTCGCGG
>JBKQRS010000396.1:0-3155 GCA_052143915.1 Bradyrhizobium sp. | reverse complement strand
TGCCTCGCATATCAAGGACAAGCTCGTCGAGATGACGCATCTCAACGAAACAATCTACTCGAGTTGCATGGCAGCGGCTTTCCGGTCGAAGCCGATGGCGTCGGGCGCGTACCTCAACGACGAGATGCTCTCCAATGTCGCGAAGCATAATGTGACACGTTTTCCGTTTGAGATTGCCCGACTCGCTCAGGACATCGCCGGTGGGCTGGTGGTCACCATGCCGTCCGAGAAAGACTTGCAGAACAACGAGATTGGCCCCCTTATCCGCAAGTTCCTGCAAGGCAAGAGCGGGGTCGAGACCGTCGACCGCATGCGCATCCTGCGGCTGATCGAGAACATGACGATCGGCCGCAATGCCGTCGGCTACTTGACCGAGAGCCTGCACGGCGCCGGCTCGCCCCAAGCACAACGAATCCAGATCGCGCGGGGGATGCGGCTCGAAGACAAGAAGGCGAGGGCCCGCGCCCTGGCTGGTGTGAGCGAACCGATTCGAAAGGATTGAGAGACTATTTATCGGGAGAGCTGTAGTACAACGCTGCCGCCATCCGGTCTTGTGTCACAACGAAGTGGGATAGGCCGTCCATAGTGCTGAAAAAGCCTCGTCCATCCGCGCGGGTTGCGACCAGTGGGAGGCCGCGAACTTTCCGTTGCTTGGGTTTCGTGCCAAACCCAGATGGCGGTCACATAAGGAGGAACCGCTTCAACGGCCTTCGCCGTGAGAATCACGGCCTTGCGGCGTAGAAGAGGTTCGTCTGGCTCCTGATGTCCAGCTTCTGGAACTGGCCGTATCCGGCCTCACGGAGCAGCTTCTCCATGCGGCCTGGCCCCATACACGTTCCGAGCCCTGGTCCACCTTCAGCGAGCGATTGGGTCATGCAATGGAAAAGACTGAAGCCATAGTACATCGTCGCAATCGGGGTCATGTTGTCTTCCAACCGATCCGCAGTCTTTGGCTCGACGATGAAAAGCGTCCCCTCTGGTTTCAACAATGCGCGCAGTTCACTGAGCGTCTTTTGGGGTGCTGAAAAGTCGTGAACGCAGTCACATGCAGTGATCAGGTCGAAGTCATTGCTCCGGTCCAAATCGCTCGTGGTTTTTGCCACGAATTGGATGCGATCTTGTAGGTCGGCCGTCGCAGCCATTGCGCGGGCTTGGCTTATTGATTCTAGATCGCGATCGAGACCTACCACCTCGCACTTTGGAAAGGCCCGGGCGATTGCAATGGCGACGCGCCCCACGCCGCAGCCGACATCGAGAACTCGACCGCCATTTTCTAATCGCTGTACAACATCCGGAAGCTTTGCAAGCCAATAGCTGCTAAAGCGGATCTCATATTGCCCGCTATTGATCATATCGAGCGCGGTCACGCACTCAGGCCCAAAGTCCTCGAACCGAACGCCGCCACCTTCCCGAAACGCATTCACAACTTTGGGGGCAACGCCGAGCAACACCGAGGCAAAGTAGAACAAGCCGCCCATGAAATGATCACTGCCTTCCGAGGCGACAAGGAACGCGTGCTCTTCCGGTAGTTGGAACGTCTGCCCGGTCGGGTCATAATCTAGGTACCCAGCCGAAGCCATGCCATTCAGCCACTCCTCGACATAGCGTAGTTGCAGTCCGGTGGCCCGGACGACGTCCTCTGAACGAACGGGTCCCTTCCCCTCCATGGCGCGGAAAAGTCCCGTCTTCACACCGACATACGCCATTCCCACAGCCATCGCGCCGGCCATGTCGCCGTATACCTTGTCTGCGAAGGCTTTCACCTTGTCCTTGTTCACAATGCGACCTCTGGGTTAGCTGATGTCGGTAGCTTTTGGAGTTGTCCGGTTTTGGTAGCACATCAATTGTCCGCAGTTTGTTTCTGTTGTTGCCTTTATGGAGGTTGTGGACAACGCACTTTCGTTGTCCGCAAATCCACAAGGCCCTGATCACCACGTCGAAGCGGACCACGCGGCGGTCTTCAAGATTGCCTTACCTCTCCCAGTCAATTCGCTGGTGCGCCAGTCGTTCGCATGCGCTCAATGCCGTTTTCCAACCGGTGCAGCACGTGGTCGAGTTTGCCGTCAGCAGTGTAGCGCGCGATCGAGCGCGGCCCGTGGAAGACGGCCAGCCCGCCGTCGGGATGTTGACGCACCCGAACGTAGGCCTTGACGTAATGCGGCCGCAGCCGGCTTTCCGGCAGCTGCAGGCTGATGCGCTCGAAGCTCACCGTGTTGTCGAGCGCCACGACCCAGTCTTCCTGCACGCAGGGGGTGTCGCAAAGCTTCACAGGGTCGGCCACCGCCACGAATGCGCTCTTGGTCAGCGCTGGCGGCTTGGCGAAGCGCGCATTGTGCGCCGGCAGATAGACCTCGAGGATGAACCGGTTGGCAGCCGTGATGTCGCAGATGCCCGCGAGCTTCAGCTCCTTGGCAAGGCTGTAGCGTGCCGAACACTCCTTTGCGGGGAATAAAACCGGACAACTCGCGTGCGACCAACCCCGGACAACTCCAAAAGCTACTGACACGCTCCGAAAGAACGATTGACACTCTCGACGAACGGAGCGTACACTTTATTTGAACATTTATTTCAACGCTTTATAAGCGTGTGGCGGCCTTTGTGGAACCGACACCAACACGCCAACAAGGAGGGGACTAAGATGCAAGGCATCATCAAGGCCATTTGCTTGACGGGTGTTGCGTGCGTCATTGCCGGCGCGGCGTCGATTGCCTCGGCGGCATCTCCCGACGGCATGAAGCTCTACGTCTTCACCTCAGGCCGGCTGACCCTCGACAAATCGATCATCCAGAACGGCTCCTCCGGCAAGGTGCAGATCCCGGTCGGGTTCTTCCTCATCAAGCACCCCAAGGGCAATGTACTGTTCGACACCGGGAATAACGACCGCATCATCACCGACCCCGACTATTGGGGCCCGCTGGCCAAGGGGCTAGACCCCGAGCGGACGCCGGACGTCGCGATCGACACGCAGCTTGGCAAGATTGGCGTCAAAACCGATGACGTGAAATTCGTCGTCGTCGGACATTTCCATGCCGACCACGCCGGCAATGTCGGTAAGTTCGGCAACTCGACGATCGTTTATCAGCGCGACGATCTGACAAACGCGTTCTGGCCGAAGCCGGGCTTCGCCACCTTCTACATCACGGGCGATTTTCAGG
>JBKQRS010000395.1:0-8261 GCA_052143915.1 Bradyrhizobium sp. | reverse complement strand
TTCCGGGTCTGGTCCTTCGGACCATCCCGGAATGACATCAGCGCCGCGCCTTTGCCACCTGCGCCGAGGTCACCGCGGGTGCGGCATTGCCCCAGGCATTGCGGATGTAGGTGGTGACATCGGCGATCTCCTGATCCGACATTTTCCCGGCGTAGGCCGGCATCGATCCCTTGTTGGGGGCGCGTGGCGTCGTGATGGTTTCGGCGCCGTCGAGGGTGATGCGAAGCGCGCTTGCGGGATCGGCGGACTGCAAGTTCGCGTTGCCGGGCAATGGCGGATAGATCCGCGGCGCGCCGCTGCCGTCCGCCTCATGGCAGGCGATGCAGGCGGACCTGTAGAGCTTTTCGCCATCCGCCATTTGCGCCGGAACAGGTGGCGCGGCCACGGGTTCCGGCGCGCCGGGCGGAAGATCCTTCAGATAGACCGCGATCGCGCGAAGATCGCCTTCGCTCATGCGTGAGGTCGAATTGAGCACGACTTCGGCCATCGGCCCGTCGGCATGGCTCTTGGCGTTGCGGCCGCTCTGCAGATATTCAACGATGTCGTCAGCGCTCCACGATTTCAGCCCGCTGCGGCCGGCGCCATCGAGCCGCGGTGCAAACCAGCCCTCCACCGGGGCGCCGCCATATTTCTGGCCGCGCTTCTCGGCGCCGAAGAAATTCCGGGGCGTGTGGCATGCGCCGCAATGCGCTGCGCCCTCGACCAGATAGCCGCCGCGGTTCCACTCCGCGCTCTTGTTCTGATCGGGCTCGAAGATGCCCGGCCGGAAGAAGGCGGCATTCCAGGCGCGCATGACCACCCGATAGTTCAGCGGCCAGCGCAGTTGCGGGGAGGTTGGTGTGTTTCTGACCGGCGGGAGCGTATCGAGATAGGCCCGGATCGCCAGCACGTCGGGCTTGATGAGCTTTGTGAAATGGGGATAGGGGAACGCGGGATAATAACGCGAGCCATCAGGCGCAACGCCGAAACGGAGCGCGCGGACAAAGTCGTCATCGCTCCAGGCGCCCAAACCGGTATCGCGATCTGGGGTGAGGTTCGCCGAATAAACGCCGCCGAACGGGGTGTCGATGCGTTTTCCCCCGGCGAAGGGTTTCGAGGGATCGGCGGTATGGCAACTTCCGCAGTCGGCGGCGTCCGTCAGTAGCCGGCCGCGCGCGACCGTCTCCACCGAGGGCTCCGCCTGGGCTCGGCCAAGGTCCAACGCAGTGCACAAAACCAGGGTCGCGAGAATCGTCCGCGTTCCGCAATACCTTCGTCGCATCGATCTTTCCCCCTTGGCGGCATTATAGCGGGAAATGACGTCGGTGCGTGCATTACGTCGTTTCGTGACGGCGTTTCGCCGCGACACAACCCGCAAACCGAAAGGCGCCGCGCCGGCACGAAATTGCGTTTTGCTGCCGCCGGTCTGCCCGCCCCAGATTT
This sequence comes from Bradyrhizobium sp., assembly GCA_052143915.1. Taxonomy (GTDB): domain Bacteria; phylum Pseudomonadota; class Alphaproteobacteria; order Rhizobiales; family Xanthobacteraceae; genus Bradyrhizobium. The sequence continues at coordinate 6,839 of JBKQRS010000395.1, read as the reverse complement.
GTGATGCGATCGGTGCGAAAACCGACATAGACTGGATTTGGCAATTGGCGTGACTAGCTAAAAAGCGCCGACCGAACCAAGGCTTATGACGGCGCAAGAGGGTGGAATGGGAATCAACCAAGGTCCGATCAGTCTCGATCAGAAGTATACCCAGGGGTCCGGTCACGTCTTCCTGACCGGGATTCAGGCGCTGGTTCGCCTGCCGATGGCCCAGATCAGGCGCGATCGCGCCAACGGCCTCAATACCGCAGGTTTTGTGACGGGCTACCGGGGTTCGCCGCTCGGCGGGTATGACCAGCAATTGTTCGCGGCGCGAAAGCACCTTGAGCAGTACAACATCAAATTCCAGCCCGGCGTGAATGAAGACCTCGCCGCCACCGCGATCTGGGGCTCGCAGCAACTCAATCTTTCGCCGGGCGCCCGGCATGATGGCGTGGTCGGGATCTGGTACGGCAAGGGTCCGGGCGTCGATCGTTGCGGCGACGTCTTCCGCCATGGCAATGCCGCGGGCTCGGCGAAAAACGGCGGCGTGCTGTGCCTTGCCGGCGACGATCACGGCGCGAAATCCTCCACCGTGCCGCATCAGTCGGACCACGCCTTCATCTCCGCGCTGATGCCTTATCTCTACCCCTCCAGCATCCACGAAATGATCGAGATGGGGCTTTTGGGGATCGCAATGTCGCGTTATTCCGGCTGCTGGGTCGGCATGAAGGTGATCACCGAGACGGTGGAGACCACGGCCGAGATCGATCTCACCGACGAGATGAAACCTTTTGTCATTCCTGCTGACTTTGAAATGCCGCCGGGCGGCCTCAATTTGCGCTGGCCCGACGACCGCTACGACCAGGACCGGCGGTTGCAGGACTACAAAGGCTTTGCCGCGATCGCCTTTGCCCGCGCCAACAAGGTCAACCGCATCACCATGGATTCGCCGAACGCCCGGTTCGGCATCATGGCCTCGGGCAAGAGCTACGAGGACATCCGGCAGGCCTTGCGCGAACTCGGCGTCACGCCCGAAGTCGCCGCCAAGATCGGCTTGCGGCTTTACAAGATCGGCATGCCCTGGCCGCTGGAGCCGGAAGGCGTGCGCGAATTCGCGGTCGGGCTCGAGGAAATCTTCATCATCGAGGAACGCCGCGAGATCGTCGAGAATCAAGTCAAGCAGGAACTGTTCAACTGGCGCGACGATGTCCGCCCGCGCATCGTCGGCAAGATGGACGAGCACGACAAGCGCTTCCTCCCCTTTGCCGAGGAATTGAGCGTCGCTTCGCTGGCGAGTTCGCTGACCGAGCGGTTGCTGCGGCTGAACCTCAATCCCGAGATCGCCGCGATGTTGCGCGCCAAAGCCGACTGGTTTAACGGCCGTCAGGCCAGCCAGATGCAGGCGGTGGCGCCGGTCACCCGCACGCCGTATTTTTGTTCGGGCTGTCCACACAACACCTCGACCAAGGTGCCCGAGGGCAGCCGCGCCTTCGCCGGCATCGGCTGCCACTTCATGGCGTTGTGGATGGATCGCAACACCGAAACCTTCACCCATATGGGCGGGGAGGGCGTGCCATGGGTGGGGGTCGCCCCCTTCACCAACGAACAGCACGTTTTCGCCAACCTCGGCGACGGCACCTATTTCCACTCCGGCAGTCTTGCGATCCGCCAGGCGATCGCCTCCAAGGCCAATATCACCTACAAGATCCTCTACAACGACGCGACCGCGATGACCGGCGGCCAGCATGTCGACGGCGAACTCTCGCCGCAGCAGGTCACCTTCCAGCTGCACTCGGAAGGCATCCGCGAGATCTATCTGGTGTCGGAAAACCCGGGCGCCTATCCGGCGTCGGACATCGCGCCGGGCACCAAGACCGCCCATCGCGATGAGCTCGATGCGGTCATGAAGACGCTGCGTCAGGTGAAGGGGGCTTCGGCAATCGTCTTCGTGCAGACCTGTGCCGCGGAAAAACGCCGCCGCCGCAAACGCGGCACGCTGGAGGATCCGCCGCGCCGCGTCCTCATCAATCCCGCGGTCTGCGAAGGCTGCGGCGATTGTTCGGTACAATCGAACTGCATCTCGGTGGAACCGCTCGAGACCGAGCTTGGGCGCAAGCGCACCATCAATCAATCGACCTGCAACAAGGACTATTCCTGCGTAAAGGGCTTTTGCCCGTCCTTCGTCACGATTGACGGCGGCAAGCCGCGCCGCCGCGCGCCGGCCGATCTCGGCAATATCGGCGATCTGCCGGAGCCCGCCTCGCGGCCGTCGCTGGAGCGGCCCTATAACGTCGCCGTCGGCGGCGTCGGCGGCACCGGCGTTTTGACCATCGGCGCGCTGCTCGGCATGGCGGCCCATATCGAGGGCAAGGCCAGCATGATCCTCGACATGTCGGGACTGGCGCAAAAGGGCGGCGCGGTATTGAGCCACGTCAGGCTGTCCGAACATACCGCCGACGTCACCTGTTCGCGCATCGTCACCGGCACCGCCGATCTCGTGATTGCCGCCGACGAAGTCGTGGCCGCCGCCAAGGAAACCATGACGCTCTGCGAATCCAGCCGCACCACCGGTGTCATCAACAGTCACGTCATCCCGACCGCCGATTTCATTCTCAACCGCGATTTCGATTTCCAGGCCCGCAAGGTCAACCACGTGCTGGAAACCGCGCTGCGCAAGGATTCCTCGTTCCTCGATTTCACCAAGCCGGCGGAAACCCTGCTTGGCGATTCCATCGCCACCAACATGATGATGATGGGCTATGCCTATCAGAAGGGTCTGCTGCCGCTGTCGGCCAGCGCAATCGAGCAGGCGATCGAGGTCAACGGGGTTGCGATCAAGATGAACACGCAAGCCTTCCGGCTCGGTCGTCTGGCGGCGGTCGATCCGGCACGGCTGACCACGATGATGAAGGGGCAGGACGAGACGGTTGCACCGAAAACGCTGGAGGCGATGTCGCTTGACGAAATCATCGCCCACCGCAGCGCGTTGTTGACGAAATATCAGAACGAAAAGCTCGCCGCGCGCTACCGCAATCTGGTGATGCAGGTGCGTGACGCCGCGCGCAATGGCAGTTTCGGTGACGCATTGCTGCGCGCGGTCGCCATCAACTACGCCAAGCTGCTCGCCTACAAGGACGAGTACGAGGTGGCGCGGCTTTATACCGACGGCGGCTTCGAAAAGCAGCTTCGCGATCAGTTCGAGGGCGACTTCAGGATTAGCTTCAACCTCGCGCCGCCGATCCTGGGCGGCGGCACCGACGCGTTGGGGCGGCCGAAGAAGCGCGCGTTCGGCCCCTGGATGTTACGGGTGTTCCGGCTCTTGGCGAAGATGCGCGGCTTGCGGGGCACGGCGTTCGACATTTTCGGCTACAGCGCCGACCGCAGGCTCGAGCGCGACCTGATCGCCGGCTATGAGAAGGATGTGGCTCACGTGTTGTCGGTGCTGTCACCGCTGACGCTGGACACGGCAATCGAAATTCTCTCGCTGCCGGACCGCATCCGTGGCTACGGGCCGGTCAAGGAAAAGGCGGTGCGGGACGCCAGGGCGCGTTACGCGCAGCTTGCCGCCGATCTCGCGAGCCCGCCGCCCGCTCCGCGCCAGATCGCGGCGGAGTAGGTTTTTGCCCTTGATGGTGAGGCGCGCATCCCCGCGCGCCTCGCGCCATACGACCGTGCACGGGCCTCATCCTTCGAGGCGCGGGGAAGAGGCAGTCCCTCAGGACGGTTGGACATTCCGCATTGCGGGATCGTCCTGCGCCAATTAGGGCGCGTGCCGATAAACCGGCCGTGATTGGCGCGGGCTGTTCAATGTCCGCCGTGTCCCGATCATGCCCAGATTTTGCAGCGCAGCGAATTGCCGTGCCATGCCATAGCCAGACTTTCGCACAAATCGAATGCAGCAATATCAGCGGGATGCACCTTTCGGTCGCCGCGACCTGATTGTAGCATCGATGAGACGTTGAGAACCGGTTCACACAGGGCAAGGAAACAAACCAACCAAGGGGACAATCCATGACCATGGCAATCACACATGCGGCGTTGTCCGATTCTGATCATAGTGCGCAGCTGCGCAAGGCAGTCGTCGCATCAACCATCGGTACCGCAATCGAGTGGTACGATTTCTTCCTTTATGGCACCGCTGCCGGGCTTATCTTTGGCAAGCTCTACTTTCCCAACGAAGATGCACTGACGGCGACGCTCGCGGCCTTTGGCACCTATTTCATCGGCTTCGTCGGGCGCCCGATCGGTGCCGCGATATTTGGTCACTACGGTGATCGTATCGGCCGCAAAGCGACACTGATCGCCACGCTGCTGTGCATGGGCATCTCGACCTTCCTGATCGCATTCGTGCCGACTTATGCGTCGATCGGGATCTGGGGCGCGGTCATCCTGACGGTGCTGCGGATGCTTCAGGGCATCGGGGTCGGCGGCGAGTGGGGCGGATCGGTGCTGCTGGCGATGGAATGGTCGCGCACCCACGGTCAACGCGGCCTGGTGGCATCCTGGCCGCAATTCGGCGTGCCGTGCGGTCTGTTCCTGTCAAACCTTGCCGTCCTTGCATTCAGCCAACTCACCGGCGACCAGTTCGTCACCTGGGGCTGGCGGCTTCCTTTCGCGCTCTCGATCGTTCTCGTCGGCATCGGACTGTGGATCCGCCTCGGTATCCTCGAGACGCCGGTGTTCCAGCAGCTTCTGGACAACAGGAAGATCGAGAAGGCCCCCGTCGTCGAGGTCTTCAAGAAGCATCCGAAGGAGATATTGCTGTCGGCCTTGCTGCGGATGTCCGAGCAGGCGCCGTTCTACATCTTCACTGCATTCATCTTCGCCTATGCGGTCGGCACTTTGAAAATGTCGCGCGATCTGATCCTGATCGCGGTGCTGGTCGCCTCGTGCGTCTCGTTCGTCACCATCCCGCTGTCGGGCCACATCTCCGACCGCATCGGGCGCAGGAAGATGTATCTGATCGGTGCGGCAACGGTTGGCCTGTTCGGCTTCCTGTATTTCGGAATGGTGGACACCGCGATCCCGTCGGCAGTGTTCATCGCCATCGTGCTGTCGCTGATCCCGCATGACATGCAATACGGGCCGCAGGCGGCCCTGATCGCGGAGGCCTTTACGCCGCGATTGCGCTACAGCGGTGCCTCGCTGGGCTATCAGCTCGCCTCAGTGATCGCCGGCGGTCCGGCACCCCTGATCGCGACAGCCCTGTTCGCCGCCTATCACTCCGGTTATGCGATCTCCATCTACATCGCCGCCTGCGCGGTCATCAGCCTGGTGGCGGCGGCCTTCATGCCTGACTACACGGGCCAGGACATTTCGATGGAGTATGATGACTGACGCAAAGGCGTAACGCCGATTGCTTGGGAGGGCCGGGCTCATCCTGGCCTTCTTGTTGTCCTGGATCCGCTACCAGGGTCGTCGGTGGTTTTTCCGCCGCTGGTTCGTGTGACGAGGATCATTTGTGCCGCTCCACATTCCCGTTTGACTAATACATATCTCGGTGGTTATGTATTGATCAATAGCCAGCAGGTTATCGATCTCAAATGCCGAATGCTCACGACGTGGTCTTCAGAACGCTCGCCGATCCGACCAGGCGGGCTCTCTTCGAACGACTGTGCCGCGAAGGAGAGCAGACGGTCGGCGCCCTGACGGCTCGGGCCGGGGTCTCGCAACCGGCCGTCTCAAAGCATCTCGGCGTCCTGAAGCAGGCCGGGCTGGTCCGCGACCGCCACGAAGGCCGCCAGACGCACTATAGCGCGCAGCTCGGCGCGCTTGCCCCGCTGATCGACTGGACAAGCCAGATGGCCGGCTTCTGGCAGCGCAAATTCGACGACCTCGAAGACTTGCTGAAAAGGATGGGCCAATGACCAACGTTGCGACCGAAACGCGCTCCATCGTTGTCGAACGCGACATGACGCATCCGCCTGAAAAAATCTGGCGCGCGCTGACGCAAAGCGCGCTGATCGAAGAGTGGTTGATGAAAAACGATTTTCAGCCCGCCGTCGGCCACAAGTTCAATTTCCGCGCTCAGCCCGTGATGGGCTGGAACGGCGTCACCGACTGCGAGATTCTAGAACTCGTTCCGCATCAGCGGCTTGTTTACACCTGGAACGCGTCGGGCGAGCAAGCGCGTGACGGACTCCAGACGATCGTGACCTGGTCACTGACACCGCACAACGGTGGAACCCGTGTTCGCATGGAGCAATCGGGGTTCAGGCCGCAAGACGAAGGCGGTTATCGCGGAATGGGTGGCGGTTGGCCGCGCATCCTGGGAAGGCTCGAAGATGTCGCTGCGCGATTCTGAGAGCGCCTTTCGCCATGACATTTTGAAGAACAGGATGGACCAATGAGCAAAGCCGCGACCGAAACGCTCTCCGTCGTTGTCGAACGGGAGATTCCTTTTCCGCCGGAAAAGATCTGGCGCGCGCTCACGCAACCGCGCCTGATCGAGGAGTGGCTCATGAACAACGACTTCAAGCCTGTCGTGGACCACCGTTTCAATCTTCGCGCAGACTGGGGCGCTGTCGACTGTCAGGTCATGGCGGTCGAGCCGAACAAAACGCTGTCCTACACCTGGGCGGCTTATGGCCTCGAGAGTGTCGTCACTTGGACTCTCACCGCTACGAGCACGGGGACCCACCTGCGTATGGAGCAGTCGGGCTTCCGGCCGGATCAGCAGCAGGCCTACCAGGGCGCCAAGGGCGGGTGGCAGCGGTTCTTTGCGGCTCTGGAGCAGGTCTTGGCGCGGACAGATTGAAGTCTGCCGGCGCAATTCAAAGCTAGAGCATGATGCGATCAAGTTGAACCGTCGCCGTCATTCCGAGGAGCGCAGCAACGAAGCAATCATTGACCCAACC
>JBKQRS010000394.1:0-8718 GCA_052143915.1 Bradyrhizobium sp. | reverse complement strand
GGTCTTTGGCGACGTCGAATTCGGTGAACGCGGCCTTCTTGCGGGTCAGCAGCGATTTGGCGGCGCTGCAATAGCCGCAGCCCGGACGGGTGTAGATTTCAATAGCAGCGGTCATGACGCGCTTAGTGCTCCGATTCCGAAGTTCGCAAACAATCGCGGCGACCTCTGATGCGAACTTCGGCATCAAAGGAGCACTAGTAACTTGATGTTTTCCAGTGCGGTTTCTGAATTTGAAGTTCCTATGATGAGGTTGCAGCGATCCTGACAGGAACTTCAAATTCACCGCACTAGTGGGATGAGATCGCTGATTATATGGGAGTTTTGTGGCTATCCACAACCCGGGCGAACACCAGCACGTCGACTGTCGCGGCCTTGGCGCGCAAAAGCGCGCGTGCGCAGGCGTCCACCGTCGCGCCTGAGGTCAGAACATCGTCGATCAGGACGATGCGGCGGCCGGCAATCAGGGATTGGCGGTCGGCGGCGACCTTGAACGCGCCCTGGACGTTGCTCGCCCGCTGCGGCCGCGACAGGCCGATCTGCTGCTCGGTCCGCCGGATACGCTGGAGCGCCTCGGGCGCCACCTTGACGCCGGTTTGGCGCTGGATGACGCGCGCCAGCGCCCCGGATTGATTGTAGCGGCGGTGCCACGCCCGCCGCCAGTGCAAGGGTACGGGAATCAGCACGTCGGCGTCATCCAGCAATTCGTGCCCGGCCCGGGCCATCCAGCGGCCCATCGCCGGCGCCAGATCCGTGCGGTCCTGGTATTTCAGTGCATGCACCAGCGTTCGCGCCACATCGTCGTAGCGCACCGCGGCGCGGGCCCGCGCATAGGCTGGCGGATTGGATATCGCCTCCATCGAGAGCATGTCAGGCCCGGGATCGTAGACGAAGGGAATGCCGAGCCGCGGGCAATAAGGCGGCGCGATGAACGACAATTTAGCCCAGCACTCAGCGCAGACGCCCTCGCCATCAACCGGTTCGCGGCACGCCACGCACAATGTCGGCAGCGCGATGTCGAGCGCCAGTTTTGTCGCATGCGACCACGCTCCGCGCCACGCTGTCAGCGCGCCGCGCAAATGGCTGGCGATAGAGCGGGAGGGGGAAGTTTCGGCGTCCATGGGCGAGAAGCTAGCGCCGGGTCGCGTAGGGCTCAAGGGTACCGGATTGCCGGTATGCGGGAGCGACCGAGTAGCTCCCGCATACCCAGCCTCAACCCCGCGCGACGCGCGGGCGGGAGCTCGGCCGGTAGGCAAGCCGCGTGTGGCCTGCGCAATAGGGCAGGCCTTTTAGCGGACTGTTGCCGCAAAAACAGAAATCCTCGGCGCCCGGGGTGTTGATCGGCCAGCGGCATTTCTCCGCGCTCAGTTCGAGCAGCGAGCAGCGGTTTTCGCTGTGGATCGTTTCGTCGGCGGCGGGCTCCGGCTCGGCGTACAATTTCCGCAGCATCTGGTATTGCAGCCTCGGCACCGATCCTCTCGGGCGGACTTCCTTCGCCTTGTCTTTTCGCGCGATGCGTCGAACCTCAACGTTCTTTTCGCGCGTCAGATTGAGACGGGCGAGTTTGCCGATCACGGCGTTGCGGCTCACCCCGATGTCACAGGCAATTTCGCGGCAGGACAGGCCGGCGGCAAAGCGGCTTTTCAGGAGTTCCACGCGTTCATCCGTCCAGGTGGGTTGATTGGCGAACATGTTTGTTGTCCCGAGCTACGAGCCGTCACTCCGGCTCCCCCCGGCCACGAATTCGTCAAAACCGCCGCGCGCCCCCGAAGGCTGTTTCAGGGCGCCTTGCCATTGTCGCGGATGGAACCATTGTCGCGGATCGAAAGCAGCCCGTCCTTGATGGCGAGCCGAATTCCTTCCTCGATCAAGGTCCTTGCGACGCCGGGTACGCTGGTGCCGTGGGTGCCCTGCCTAACCAGTTTTTCGAGATAGGCGATGGTCGAGAGCGCCAACGTAATCGGAACGCGGTCGGTTTCGGCTTTTTCTGTGGCCATGCCAAAAAGCTAGCCTTTTACTGGTGTACTGAAAAGTATCTATTTAGACTCTATTTGGATTCCAAAGGTGCTAGATTTGTCAGCTATTGGCGGGCGGCGTACCAACCTGCATGGCTCTCAACCCGCTCCCCGCGCCGATTCTGTTTGACCGCGCTCTGTTGCGCGCGCGGCAGGATCGCGCGCGGCGCCTGGGACCTGCAACCTTCCTGCTCGACCGCGTCGCCGAGGATATGGCGGAGCGGCTGCACGCGGTGGTGCGGGAATTCAACAGCGGGGCCGATCTCGGAACAGCCGGCGATCAGGTCCGCAAGGCGTTGGCCGGGCGTCTGCATCAACTCGCGCCCGTCGATCTGCCGGGCCGGGAATCCGAGCCGCTTTCCCTCCAGCCGGAATCGCTTGATCTTGTCGTCTCCGCGCTCGCCTTTCAGTTCGTCAATGACCTTCCCGGCGTGCTCGCGCAGATTCGCCGCGCGCTGCGGCCCGATGGCCTGTTGCTGGCGGCGATGATCGGCGGCGATACGCTGACGGAGCTGCGGCAATCCTTCGCGGCGGCGGAAGCCGAACTCGAAGGCGGGGCGTCGCCGCGCGTTGCGCCATTTGCCGATCTGCGCGACATCGGTGCGCTGTTGCAGCGTGCGGGGCTGGCGCTGCCGGTCACCGACGTCGATCGCATCGTCGTGCGCTACGGCAGCGCATTCGCGTTGATGCAGGACCTAAGACGCATGGGCGCGACCAACATTCTGCTCGAGCGGCGACGGACGCCAACCCGCCGCGCGACGATGCTGCGGATGGCGCAGATTTACGCCGAGCGCTTTGCCGACGCCGACGACCGCATCCGCGCCACCTTCGATGTGATCTGGCTATCGGGCTGGGCGCCGCATGAAAGCCAGCAGCAGCCGTTGCGACCGGGGTCGGCAAAAGCGGGACTCGCGGAGGCGGTGAAGCGGGCAAAGACTTAGACGTGCCCTCATGGAGAGGAGCGCGCTCCCGCGCGCGTCTCGAACCATGAAGCCCCGATGCCGCCCATCCTTCGAGACGGCGCTTGCGCGCTTCCTCAGGATGAGGTCGCTACATCAATAAATCGATCAGATGCGGGATCAAGGGAATGTCGGCCGGCGGCATCGGGTAGTCGCGCAATCTGTTGGCGCGGACCCAGGCGAGGCTCTGGCCCTCGCGCGCGATGACGTCGCCCTCCCAGCGCCGGCAGATATAAAGCGGCATCAAGAGGTGGAAATCATCGTAGGCGTGGCTGGCAAAGGTGAGCGGCGCAAGGCAGGCCTCCTTCACGGTGATGCCGATTTCCTCATGCAGTTCGCGGATCAGCGTCGCCTCCGGCCGCTCGCCAGGCTCGAGCTTGCCGCCGGGAAATTCCCACAACCCCGCGAGCGCCTTGCCCGGCGGCCGCTGCGCGATCAGTACACGCTTGTCGGCATCAACCAGGGCGCAGGCGACCACGAGCGTCAATTTGATGTCAGCCATGCGCCGTCAATACGTTGGGGATAACATTCCGACGGTTCGTCGAGCCGTCGACAAGAATTCGTTAACTCTATTAGGCCCGCAATTCGCCGGTCGCAATAAGCCGACCTTAATCCATCGCCGCTAGGTTGGCAGGGATTTAAACGGGACAGGCATCATCCATGCGCTCATTTTTCAGCTTGATGAACCGCTTCCGCAGGGATCGGCGCGGAAACATTGCAGTGATCTTTGCGGTCGCAACTGTTCCGCTGATTTCAGCGATCGGGTGCGCGATCGACTACTCGGAAGCGGCGAGAATCAAGGCCAAGCTGCAATCGGCGGCGGATGCTGCGGCCGTGGCGTCGATTTCCCAGCGATCTCAGGGCTGGTTGGCGGCGTCGACGATGACAACCAACGGCCCAGTCCCGGTCGCCGAGACCGATGCCACCAACATCTTCAACGGCAACATCAACGCGACTGTCAATCAACTCTTCACCTTGAATACTGCTGGTACTAACGCCGTCGTCACGAAAACCGGTGCAACCCTGACGGCGACCGTCAATTTCAGTGCCGACGTGCCGGTCACCTTCATGAAGGTGGCCGGGTTTACAAAACTGACGGTGTCGGGCGTTTCAGCAGCGAGCGCCACGATGCCGCTGTATCTCGATTTCTATCTGGCGCTGGACGTATCGGCGTCGATGGGACTGCCGTCGACATCGACCCCCAACGGAGGCGAAGCCAAGCGGTTGCAGGATATCAGCCCGGATAACAAGGTCCAATACCCCACCGGCTGTACCCTGGCCTGCCATTTTGCACAGCCGCCTTTGAACAACCTGAAAGCAAGCGCGTGCATCGATCCGTCTCCGAACACCCCTACGGGCGCGTCGCCGACCCAGCAATACCCGACAGGCAACTATTGCCTAGGTTATGAGATCTCGCGCATTAGCCAAAGCGCGTACGCGAAGCTTCTGTCGAACCATGGCGGCCAACTGCCGGCGTACAAATATACGAGCAAGAGTAGCCCGCCTGCGCAGGTTACGCAGCCCACCGCGTTTTACAGCACCAACACGACGGCGTATCCGAATGATCCGATCTTTGCGCCGGTTTCGTCCTGTCCGACCCCGGGCACCGACGCTTGCATCCAACTGCGCCTCGACGCGGTCGGCATGGCCGTGAACCAGTTGTTGGCATTGGCCAACACCAAGCAGGTCATTGCCAATCAATTCCGGATCGGGCTCTACCCCTTCATCGAGGATGCCGATACGAATTATGCTCCGCTGACCTACAGCTTCACCGGATCGGCCATCACCACCGCCGCCAATAACCTGGCCCAGGAGCTCGATACCAATACGAATTCAACCCTCAAATCCGGCGGCACGCATATCGACGTTGCGCTGCACACCATCAACAGCCAGATCAACGCTGGGGTCGGCAGCGTCGGCAACGGCAGCTCGCCAACCAGCACGTTGCCTTACGTCTTCCTCGTCACCGATGGCGCACAAGATCCCCAGACGAAGGGCGTTCCCTTTGGCAGCTGGTCCGGCAGCAACCACGCCGTCACGTTGGGTGACGCAAGCAACCAATATGCCACGATTTGCACGACCCTCAAGAACCGCGGCATCATCGTTTCCGTGCTCAACGTTCCCTACCAGCCGATCAATCCGGTGAACTCTTCCTTTGCCAACGACGAAGACGACTACGCCAACAACAACATCACCGGCCCCCCGGGCATCAAGACGAGCCTTCAGAACTGCGCGTCGCCGCCCGATTCGGGGGGTAGCTACTACTACGAGGGGAACACGCCCGACGAAATCAACACCGCGCTGCAGGCGATGTTCAACCACTCGATCCAGACCGCCCACATCACGAATTGAGGGTTGGGAGGATGTTGTCAGCCGGTCGTGACCTTCACGACCGGTAGTCGCCGTTGATCGCGACATATTCCTTGGTGAGGTCGCAGGTCAGCACCCGGTCGCTGCCTTTGCCCAGCCCCAGCGCAACCTTGATCTGGATCTTCGGCTGCTTCATCGCGGCTGAGACCTCCGCCTCGTCATAGGATGGACCGCGCGCGCCGCTTTTGGCGACACGGATGCCGTTGAACGAGATCGACAGCTTGTCGCGGTTGGCGGGTTCGCCGGCCTTGCCGACCGCCATCACCACGCGGCCCCAATTGGCGTCCTCGCCGGCGATCGCCGTCTTCACCAGCGGCGAATTCGCCACTGACATTGCGATTCTGCGCGCCGAGGCTTTCGACACCGCGCCATCGACGATGATCTCGACCAGCTTGCGCGCGCCTTCGCCGTCGCGCGCCACCTGCTCGGCGAGGTCGGCCAGCACGGCGCGGAAAGCCCTGGTGAACGCCTTGAGGCGCGGGTCGCTGGCGCGGCTGATCCTGGGCGCGCCGTCCGCCGCGGCCGTGCCGGTGGCGAAAGCGAGCAGCGTGTCCGACGTCGACGTATCGCCGTCGATGGTGACGGCATTGAAGGTGTCTTCGACGCCCGCCTTCAGGAGCGATTGCAGCGCAGGCGCTGCGATCGGCGCGTCGGTGAACACGAAGGAGAGCATGGTCGCCATGTCGGGCGCGATCATGCCGGCGCCTTTGGCCATGCCGTTGATCGTGACCTCGGCATTGCCGAGCTTGACGGTCGCGGTCGCCACTTTCGGAAAGGTGTCGGTGGTCATGATCGCGCGCGCGGCACCCATCCATTCGCCGGATGTGGCCTGCGCGGCCAGGCTGCCGAGGACGCCGTCGAATTTCGTGGCATCGAGCGGCTCGCCGATCACGCCGGTCGAGGCGAGAAACACCTCGTGGGGGTGGCATCCGAGCGCCTTGGCGGCGATCGTTGCCGTCAGCGCCGTGGCCTGCCGCCCGGTCTTGCCGGTGAAGGCATTGGCGTTGCCGGAATTCACCACCAGCGCGCGCGCTTTACCGCGACCGAGCCTGGCGCGGCACCATTCCACCGGTGCCGACGGGCATTTCGACCGGGTGAAGACGCCGGCGACAGCCGTTCCCTTGTCCATGACCGCAAGCAGCACATCGGTGCGGCCCTTGTAGCGGATGCCTGCGGCTGCGGTAGCGAGCTTTACGCCCGAAATCGCCGGCATGTCGGGGACATCGGTCGGGGCGAGCGGGGAGACGGCGGATGACATGGGCAAATTCCGGAAAAATGACGTCGTCATGGCCGGGCATAGCCGTCCGAAGGACGGCGTCGCTTCCGCTTGCCTATGCCGGCCATCCACGTCTTTGTCTCGCTGAACGGGACTTTAGACGTAGATGGCCGGGACAAGCCCGGCCATGACGAATGTAAATACTATTGGCGTCGACGAAGTGACAGCAGATTTTACTTCTTCGCCGGCGCCATTTTGGAATCGGCCGGCTTGGAATCGGCCGGCTTGGCATCGGTCTTCGCCGCCGCCTCGTTCGGCTGGTCCATGCGCTCAACCTTGGCGGTTTCACGCAGCTTCGCCACGTATTCGGCCTGCGCCTTGCGCGTCACATAGGTCTCGATCTGGCCCTTGACCTGCTCGAAGTCGGGCGCCTTGCGGTTGCGCTTCTCCTCGACCTTGATGATGTGCCATCCGAACTGCGACTTCACCGGATCGGAGATCTTGCCGGGCTCGAGCGAGAAGGCGACGGCGGAGAATTCCGGTACCATCTGATCCTTGGTGAAGAAGCCGAGGTCGCCGCCATCGGACGCGCCTGGATCCTTGGATTTCTTCTTGGCGAGTTCGGCAAAATCGGCGCCCTTCTTCAGCTCGTCCTCGATCGCCTTGGCCTCGTCTTCGGTCTCGACCAGGATATGCCGGGCATGAACCTCCTGCTCGCCTTCGATCTGCTTGGCGGCGTCCGCATAGACCTTTTTCATGGCTTCATCGGTGGTCGCAGCCTTGCCTTCGACCGCCAGCAGGTTGTCCATCAAGAGCCGGTTGCGGGTGAAGGCGAGACGGGCCTTGAAGTCGTCGCGGTCCTCGATTTTCTTGGCTTCGGCCGCCTTGGCGACGATCTTCATGTCGATCAGGAAGGCCAGCACGTTTTCCTTCTTGGTCGCAGGATCCATCTGGGCGAGGCTCGGCCCGAGCTCTTCCTCGGCGAGCGCGACGTCGCTCTGGCGGATTTCAGAGCCGTTCACCTTGGCGAGTACGGGGTTGGCTTCTTCGGCCCGCGCCGGCAGGCTGGCGAGCAACACCATCGCAAGGCAGCCGGTGGCGGCGGCGAAGCGGGCGCGCATGCCGAAATTCGCGTCTGATGACGAAGTGGTCATGGAAAATCCTTATCTTCAAAGCCGTGTGGCGGTTTGGGGCAGCCGGGCTGTTCGGGGCGGCGCGACACTCGCCCAATCGTGGGGCCTTGGCAACGCGAAAAGTCTGTCAAAATGATGAAATCCTTGACATGTAAGCGTCTCATTTCCGAGGGTCGCGAGGCTGCACGGACGCTCGATCGGCAGCCCCGGCCGCCGTTGACAAGGCTCTGGCCCAGCCATATCTCTCCCGGACCTAAGTCAATGGCGATAGCGCGTATTTCGCTGCGTTTTTGGCCGTTGAACCCTGGATTGCTGAATTCCCACTCATTTGGCGGATGATCCCCGGTTCGGGGGGCCCGCGACGCGTCACGATGAGTTGATAGGCAACCGGGTGGACCACGTCACGGCAGCTCTGCCGAAGCGCAAAAACAGGAATTTGGCATGATCGGCGCGCTCGCCCGCAAGTTTTTCGGTTCCGCCAATGACCGGCGGATCAAGGGGTATCAGGCCCGGATCGATGCCATCAATGCTCTCGAGCCGGAGCTGTCGGCGCTGTCGGACGAGGCGCTGAAGGCGCGCACCGCCGAATTCCGCAAAGCTCTCACTGAGGGCAAGACGCTCGACGATATTCTGGTTCCGGCCTTCGCCACCGTCCGCGAGGCGGCCAAGCGCACCCTCGGCCAGCGGCATTTCGACGTGCAGCTGATCGGCGGCATGGTGCTCCACGAAGGCGATATCGCCGAGATGAAGACCGGCGAAGGCAAGACGCTGGTCGCGACGCTTTCGGTCTACCTCAACGCGCTGGCCGGCAAGGGCGTCCACGTCGTCACCGTTAACGACTATCTCGCCCGGCGCGACTCCGAATGGATGGGACAGATCTACGGCTTCCTCGGCATGACCACCGGCGTCATCGTCCACGGCCTCGATGACGCCGAGCGCAAGGAAGCCTATGCGTGCGATATCACCTACGGCACCAACAACGAATACGGCTTCGATTATCTGCGCGACAACATGAAGTACCGGCTCGA
>JBKQRS010000393.1:0-7974 GCA_052143915.1 Bradyrhizobium sp. | reverse complement strand
GACGAGCGCGGGCCTGCCATTCTCGTCGCGCTTCTCGACGGCGACTTTCACCTCGGCAAAGGCCGGAATGTATTTCGAAAGGGAATCGTCCAGCGACAGCATGCCGTCATCGACCAGCATCATGGCGGCGACGGACGTAATCGCCTTCGACATCGAATAAAGCCGAAAGATCGTCTCGGCGGTCATGGGGCGTTGGCTTCCGACATCGCGCACGCCGAAGCTTTCGAACAGGACGGGCCGGCCGTGCTGTTGGATCAACAGGACCGCGCCGGGGATTTTGCCGGTCGTGATCTCGTTGCGGACGTAATCGCCGACGCGCGCCAGCCCTTCCGGCGTAAAGCCCGTGGCAACGGGAAGCGGCGATTCCGCACGGCCCGTGTTGACAGCAATCGCCGCCAACAGAAGAGCAAGCACCGCCGCGACGTTGCGTCGCGTGGGACCGTCGGTCGTCCATCGCCTTGTCATCTTCATCACCGCCCGCCGGATGGACGAAGTTTAGCGGCCGGCTCAATCGGCACAAGGGTCGCCAAATTCGGCCATCGCCCGCGCATGGAGGGCGGCGCTCTCGTCTGAAAAGCAGCAGAAGATCACCTGGCTGATCGCGGGCGCCGATTGCAGCGCGTCCACCGTGGTCGCAACCGCGATCCGCGCCGCGCGCTCGGCGGGAAAGCGGTAGATGCCAGTGGAGATGGCGGGAAAAGCAACCGAGGCAAGCCCTTGGGTCTGGCAGAGCTCGATCGCGCGGGCGTAGCACGAGGCCAGCGCCTGGTCTTCGCCCAAAGATCCACCGTTCCAGACGGGACCGACGGCGTGAATGACATGCCGCGCCGGCAACCGATAGGCTTTGGTGATTTTGGCGCCGCCGGTTTCACAGCCCTGCAGCATACGGCATTCAATCGCGAGCTCGGGCCCTGCGGCACGATGGATCGCACCATCGACGCCACCCCCGCCGAGGAGCGACGAATTAGCCGCGTTGACGATGGCGTCAACGCGCAAGGCCGTAATGTCGGCGACGATGACTTCCAGCCTCGCCGCCCCTAGCTGGCGCGAAGCCAAGCTCGGAAAGCCAAGTTCAGGCGGAGGCAGGCGCGCTGACCGTCACGCCCTTGTCGGCAAAGAGCTGTTGCAGTTCGCCAGCCTGGAACATCTCGCGGATGATGTCGCAGCCGCCGATGAATTCGCCCTTGACGTAAAGCTGCGGAATGGTCGGCCAGTTGGAGTAGGCCTTGATGCCGTTACGCAAGTCGGTGGACTCAAGGACATTGAGACCCTTGTAGCCGACACCGACGTGATCGAGAATTTGCACTACCTGCCCGGAGAAGCCGCACTGTGGAAACTGCGGCGTTCCCTTCATGAACAGCACGACGTCGTTCGACTTCACTTCGTTGTCGATGAATTGCTCGATGCTCATATTCGATTCCTCTTGGAGGACGCATGGCCCCCGCAGCTAGACCTTCGGGCCATCTGCTTGAACCCATCACTGCAATATATGTATCTCAAAGCGTTGTGCATCCAAAGCAAATTGGCGAGGAGCTGGCATGCAGCGGCCGATCTGGCCCCCGGCTACCGGGCGAACCGTCCATGCGGGTAACAACATCGTGGCCTTGAACGTCCCCCGAACAGACCCCGGGGGAGGCTTTTTTCCCGGACGGGAACCCCTATCTAGGACAGGCTGTTCTCGGGAACCCCTCCACGAGACCAACGTTCTCCCCCGAACCGGAGACACCAGTGACGAAACCAGCATCCGCCGCGCTCGCCACCCCTTCCCCGTCATTATTCTCCGATTCCGGCAGCCTGTCCCAGGATTTGGCGGAAGCGTTTCTTGCGGTGCGAAGCGAGACCGAGCGCCGCGCCGCCCCGCTGACGCCGGAGGATCAGGTGATCCAGTCGATGCCGGACGCGAGCCCGGCGAAATGGCACCGCGCCCATACCACCTGGTTCTTCGAGCAATTCCTGCTCGGCGAACACTGCTCGGGATACAAGCCCTTTCATCCCGACTATGCCTTCCTGTTCAATTCCTACTATGTCAACGCCGGCCCCCGGCATGCCCGTCACCAGCGCGGTCTCGTGACCCGACCCGGCGCCGATGAAATTACCGCCTACCGGCGACATGTCGACGCAGCGGTCGTGAAATTCTTCCATGAGGCCACGGAGGCAAAGCTGGCCGCGATCGCGCCGTTGGTGGAGGTCGGCCTCAACCACGAGCAGCAGCATCAGGAATTGATGTTGACCGACATATTACACGCGTTTGCACAGAACCCGATTCCGCCGGCCTACGATTCGTTATGGCGCTTCCCCGCGTCAACGCGAACCGGCGACGCGTCTCGCGCCGGCGACGACTGGGTTGTCATCAACGAGGGCATCCACAGCATCGGGCACGCCGGCGAGACCTTCCATTTCGACAATGAAAAGCCCGTCCACCGCGCGCTGGTCGGTCCGGTCAGGCTGGCGCGCAACCTCGTCAGCAACGCCGATTGGCTCGCCTTCATGGCAGACGGCGGCTACACGACGCCGACGCTCTGGTTGATGGACGGTTTTGCAACCGTCAACAACGAGCAATGGCAGGCGCCCGGCCACTGGCGCCAGATCGACGGCGAATGGCATGTCATGACGCTGGCGGGCGTGAGGCCGGTCGATCCCTCGAGCCCGGTCTGCCACGTCAGCTACTATGAAGCCGATGCGTTCGCGCGCTGGAGCGGCAAGCATTTGCCGACCGAAATGGAATGGGAAGTCGCCGCCCGTGCCGGCCATCTCAACGATGCCTTCGGGATCGTCTGGCAATGGACCCGCAGCGCCTACGCTCCCTATCCCGGCTACCGGGCGATCGAGGGCGCGCTCGGAGAATATAACGGCAAGTTCATGGTCAACCAGCTGGTGCTGCGCGGTTCGTCGCTTGCAACCCCTGGCGGTCACAGTCGCGTCACCTATCGCAACTTCTTCTATCCCCACCACCGCTGGCAATTCACGGGGTTGCGCCTCGCCGATTACGCCGGCTGAACTTTTTCGAATTCAAACCGCGCCGGAAAGCGCGTTTTCGGAGACTGCCATGAATGTGCACGCCCCCGCTTTGGCCGAAGCGCATCATTTCGACGAGCAGACCTCGGTATTTGCCCGCGACGTGATCGACGATCTGTCGCAACATCCGAAGCGGCTGTCGCCGAAATATTTCTACGACGCCGCGGGCTCGGAACTGTTCGAACAGATCACGCTGTTGCCGGAATATTATCCGACCCGCACCGAACTCACGATCCTGCGCGACCGCAGCCGCGCGATATCGGCCATCATCCCCAAAGGCGCGGCCTTGGTGGAATTCGGCGCGGGCGCCACCACCAAGGTGCGGCTGTTGCTCAACGAATGCGCACTCGGCGCTTACGTTCCCGTGGACATTTCCGGCGACTTCCTGACGGCGCAGGCCGATGCCTTGCGCGCGGATTTCCCTGGCCTCGGGGTTCACCCGGTCACCGCGGATTTCACCGCGCCGTTCGAATTGCCCGAGTCCATCGGCGCGATGCCGAGGGTTGGGTTCTTTCCGGGGTCGACGCTTGGCAATTTCGAGCCGCACGAGGCTAGCGCCTTCCTGCGCAGCGCCCGCGGCATTCTGGGAAAAGGGGCGCGGATGGTGATCGGCGTCGATCTCGAGAAGGACGAGCGCGTGCTTTATGATGCTTATAACGATGCCGCGGGCATCACCGCGCGCTTCAATCTCAATGTGCTCCATCGCATCAACCGCGAACTGAGCGGTGATTTCGACGTTGGCGCGTTCGTTCATCGCGCGATCTACAACCGCGATCGCCATCGCATCGAAATGCATCTGATCAGCAGGAAGGCGCTGACCGCGCGGGTGCTCGGCAAGAAGTTCTCATTTCGTCCCGGCGAAAGCATCCATACCGAGAACAGCTACAAATACAGTCTCGATCGCTTCACCGCACTTGCCAGAGGTTCGGGCTGGACGCCGCTGGAATCATGGACCGACCCGGCCGGCATGTTCTCGGTTCACGCGCTGGTGGCCTTGGAGCAAAATTAGGCCGATCGCACCGCCGCCGTCATCAGTCGCCGTGGGCGGCATGCCGGTTCAACGCGACGTGAGCCTGCCGCAGCGGCTATTCCGACGCGGTCGATCGCAGCGAAATCGATTCCCAGGCCGCGACGACGACCATCAGTGCCGATGTCGCGATCGACAGCATCAAGGGCGAGAGATCGGCGGCAAACCAGCCAAGCACGCAAAGGGCTACGATACCGACGCCGTGGGAAAGCTGCAGCCAGCCGCGAATGGTGTGCTTGAAGAGGATGGTGCCGATCAGGAACAGCAGCGGCCCGCCGATCGCGCTCAGCACCGTCCTCGGATCGGAATGCCCGCCGGGATGCTGCAGCACGAGGTCGTCGGCAACCGCGGAGAGAATGATGCCGGCGACGATCGGCAGATGCAGGTAGGTATAAGCGAGTCTCGCCAGCCGCCCCGGCTCGCTCGAATTCGAAATCAGCTCGGAGCCCGCCTCGGCCCCTTTGTGGAAATAGATCCACCACATCGCAAGCGCGCCGACAAAGGCCGAGAGGAAGGCCGCGACCACCTCGGTGGTCCAGGTCAGATCGGCAAACGTCGCACCAGTCACGACGATGGATTCCCCGAGCGCGATGATGATGAAGCCCGCGCAGCGCTCGGCCATATGGCCACCCTCGACAAACCAGTCCGCGACCGAGGACGCGCCGTATATCGGTATCCAGAACCGCGCCGCGGGCGAGATGTATTCGATTGATAGCGCCAGCGCCCACAGCGCCAGCCGCGAATGACCCTGCGCAAGACCGCCCCCGATCCAGAACACGGCCGACACCGAAAGCCATGCCGTGATGCGGACCGCATTCATGCGCGCCAGGGTTCGATTAGGCGGCGTCGATACCCACAGGAATACCGTCTTGCCCACCTGCATCGCGGCATAGGCGATCGCGAACCACAATCCCCGCGATTCAAAAGCCTTCGGAATCGATGTAGACAGTACGAGCCCGCCGAGCATCAGCAAGAACAGCATAATGCGAACTGGCGTCGTTTCCGGATTGAGCCAGTTGGTGATCCAGGAGGTAAAGACCCACACCCACCAGACACTCAGCAGCAGCAAAGTGGTCTGCACCGCCCCGAGCGGGGTAAAACGCCCGAGCAAGGTGTGCGATATCTGCGTCACCGCGAAAACAAACACCAGGTCGAAAAGCAGTTCGGCATAGGTAACGCGGTTATGCTGATGCGGCATGATCGGGCGAAACAACGCGCCGCGATCACTGTCAAACGCCATCATCCCCTGCCCCAGCGCATCCTGGGTCTCCGGCGTCCCAGTCAGTCAGGTACCCCGGTCTGCAGCGCCAGCGCGTGCAGCACGCCGCCCATCTGTCCCTGCAGCGATCGATAGACGATCTGGTGCTGCTGGACGCGAGATTTGCCGCGGAAGGATTCCGCTATCACGGTCGCCGCATAATGGTCGCCATCGCCGGCCAGATCGCGGATCGTCACCTCGGCGTCGGGTATAGCTGCCTTGATCATCGATTCGATGTCGCGGGCGTCCATCGCCATCCCAAATTTCTCCCATCCGGCTTTCGAATCACGCCCGGCTTCGTTGCCGCAGCGTCTCAACTTAGCGTGGGGGCCCTTCTAGGTCACGCCTTGTCCCACTATATTCCCGATCCGAGTATTGCAAAGCCGGAAGGATCGTACCGCACGATCACAACGGGCTGACCAGAAGGCTGAGAACCATGAAACTACCCGGCCCCGACCACCCGATCACCATCACCGCAAACCCCAGGCGCGTCCGCGTCTCCCTGGGCGGCCTCGTGATCGCCGATACTACCAGTGCCCTCAAGTTGAAGGAAGCGAGCTACCCGGCCGTGAACTATGTGCCGCGCAAGGACACCAACATGGCGCTGTTGGCGCGCACCGAGCGGGTAACGCACTGTCCCTACAAGGGGGACGCGAACTATTTCAGCATCGTCGCCGACGGCAAGAAAATCGACAATGCGATCTGGACCTATGAGACGCCGTTCCCGGCGATGACGGAAATTTCCGGACATCTGGCGTTCTATCCCGACAAGGTCACCATCGAGGAAGTGACCTGAGGCTTTACGCCCTGCCGTTCATGTAAGCCGGAAACCAACTCTCGAAGCCGGCCTTCAGGGACGCTACCGAAACCGGTTCCTCGCCGGCAACGACAATCGCATCGCCACCGGTGGTACCGATCCGCGCGCACGGCACGCCGGCGCCCTTCATCTTCGCCAGCACCAGCCCGGCCTGCTCGGCGGGCACGGTGACGACGTAGCGCGCCTGGTCCTCGCCGAACCAGTAGGCATGCGGCACGATCGACCCAGGCGCCAAAAGCAACCGCGCGCCTACCCCGCCCGCCATTGCCATCTCGGCCAGCGCAATCAACAGGCCGCCATCGGAAACGTCATGCGCTGCGGTCGCGGTGCCGGCGTGGATCATGCCCCGCACCACACAGCCGTTGCGTTTCTCAGCCGCGAGATCGACCGGCGGTGGCGCGCCCTCTTCGCGGCCGCAGATGTCGCGCAGATAGACGGACTGGCCGAGCCAGCCGTGGGTCTCGCCGATCAAAAGGATCGCCTCGCCTTCGGCCTTGAACGAAAGCGTGGCGGATTTGGTGAAATCATCGAGCAGACCTACGCCGCCGATCGAGGGCGTCGGCAGGATGCCGCGCCCGTTGGTCTCGTTGTAGAGCGAGACATTGCCGGACACGACGGGGAAATCGAGCGCGCGACAGGCTTCCGAGATGCCCTTCAGGCAGCCGACGAACTGGCCCATGATCTCGGGGCGTTCCGGATTGCCGAAATTGAGATTGTCGGTGATGGCCAGCGGCCGGCCGCCGACGGCGGTGTTGTTGAGCCAGGCTTCCGCCACCGCCTGCTTGCCGACTTCGACCGGATCAGCCTCGCTATTACGCGGCGTGACATCGACGGTGAGCGCCAGTCCCTTCGGTCCGTCCTGCACCCGCACCACCGCGGCATCGCCGCCGGGCCGTTGCACGGTATTGCCCAGAATGACGTGATCGTATTGCTCCCACACCCAACGCTTCGAGCACAGTTCGGGCGTTGCGATCAGTTTTTCCAGCGCCGGCCCGATGCCGACCGGCGGTTTCACGTCGCGCGCCTGGATCACCGGCAGCGCCGGCGAAGCCACGTGCGGCCGATCATAGAGCGGCGCTTCGTCGCCCAGTTCCTTGATCGGCAGGTCGGCCATCACCTCGCCGCCGTGCTTCACCACGAAGCGCTTGGTTGGCGTGGTGTAGCCTACGACCGCGAAATCCAGTCCCCATTTGCGGAAGATCGCCTCCGCCTCTTTTTCCTTCTCGGGCTTAAGCACCATGAGCATGCGCTCCTGGCTTTCCGAGAGCATCATCTCGTAGGCGCTCATGCCGGTTTCGCGCGTCGGCACCGCGTCAAGATCGAGATCGACGCCGAGATCGCCCTTGGCGCCATCTCGACCGCCGAACAGGTCAGACCGGCCGCGCCCATGTCCTGGATCGCGATCACGCAATCGGCCTGCATGATTTCGAGGCAGGCTTCCAGCAGAAGTTTTTCCGCGAAGGGATCGCCGACCTGCACGGTCGGGCGCTTCTCGGCTGAATCGTCATCGAACTCGGCGGATGCCATCGAGGCGCCGTGAATGCCGTCGCGGCCGGTCTTCGAACCCAGATAGACGATCGGCATGTTCACGCCGGAGGCGGCCGCATAGAAGATCTTGTCGGTGTCGGCGAGGCCAACGGCCATCGCATTGACGAGGATGTTGCCGTCATAGCGGGTGTGGAACCGCACCTGCCCGCCGACGGTGGGCACGCCGAACGAATTGCCGTAGCCGCCGATCCCCGCGACGACCCCGGCTACGAGATGCCGGGTGTTGGGATGATCGGGCGCGCCAAAGCGCAGGAAATTGAGACAGGCGACCGGCCGCGCGCCCATGGTGAACACGTCGCGCAAAATGCC
>JBKQRS010000392.1:0-6182 GCA_052143915.1 Bradyrhizobium sp. | reverse complement strand
TAGACCCGAGTTGGGTGGGAGAGGGCGCATTTTTCGGCTGCGGCGGTAACAATCCCGCAAAAAGAAAACGCCCGTGGGGAGCGGGCGTTTTCGGTCGTCTTGGCCAACTTGGGGGTAGTTGGGTCTTCTACCCACGCGGCCGCCTTGGGGGGCTGGTAAAGGGCCGCGTGAATTCACAAAATCATCAACGCACTATCGACGCATTCGAACTGGTTACAGTCACAGGCTTGCCGGCCTTGATAACGCGCGCGGTCTGCGAATAGCCATCATCCGACGTGCTGCGAGCCGAGATGCCGAAGCCTGCCACCGCGATGCCAGCCACGAGCGCTATCACCACAATCTTGAGGTGGGTCGAGCGATCCGCGCTGTAGATCGAATGGTTCATGGAAGCCTCCTGCCACCTACCTTCTTGCGGATTCGTCTCGCTGGCCCGCTGGCAGGTTCATCGCCTCGTGACAGGAAACGTAGGGATTGGCCGTTCGGTTCCTAAGAGGCGATCACAAAGCAGTGATAATACGTGATTGTCCGCGACTGGATTTTTTCCGAAAAGCGTAAAATTTAAAAAAAGATGATTTTTTATAATAGCTTAGTTGTATGATCCGCGCCGCGCGGCAAAATGGCGCCAATTCGCGTGGATCAAGAAATCATTTGCCTGTGGCGAAAAAACACGCAGCCGGAGCTTCGGTTCGTCTCGCGCTGACCGTCAGCCGCCTCGACGCTGCCGACCATCTTCAACCGCGCCCTGGGGAGGATTTCCGCTGGCGGCAAGGGCCGTTTGCGCCCTTGAAAGCGCTCCACCGGCGAGCCCACGAAGGGCCGGACGGCTACCAAGGTCACCGGCGCCGACGCCTCGCCTTCCGCGGGTGAAGGTCAGGCATTCGTATTGAGAACGGTCCAGCCGTGTCCTGGCCGGCCATGATGGAAGCCATTCGAAAATGGTGCGTCGATAGGCAATTCCTCAAGACGCGCCAATGCCTCCCCGGCGGCCAATGTTTCGTCGAGGACGCTGCGAAACGTGGTCGCAACCTGCACCATGTCGCAGCTGTGCGGGGATAGCCTGTAACGAAAAACGCCGGCCGCCTTGAGGGCCGGGATTTCCTGCACAAGATTGAGATACTCGTAGGACAGTGTCTGCACGCCATTGGCGACAAGAAAGGGCGTTCGCTCAAGCGTCGTAAGCACCAGGCCGTCCGGATCATTCTCGCAGACAAACCGGCAGGTATCCTTGGTGCGATCATGCGCCCGGGCATGATAGCACCGCGCCGAAAGCGCCAGTGACTGGCGGCCAAAGACCTGGATTTCGATCGTCATCTTCTCCGCTGCCGCTGCGGCGCAGAGCACGCGGGTTGCTGAAAACGGCAGTTCGATCGGCAGGCAGATATTCTGCGCGCCCTTGCTCGCGAGAAAGCGCAAGGTCTCCTCGTTATAGACGTTGATCAGCGGGCCGATGTAGTGAGGCCGCCCGCGCAGATGGAACGCCGCCGATGCGTCGTTTGCCTCGATCAGGTCGGACGTTCTCTCGCAGACATCGCTGACCAGCCGGCGATCGAGCCGCGAAGCGGTCTCGCCAAGCGTCGAATGCACCACGGTCTTGCCCGCCGCGCCAAGCCGTTCGCTGACCGCTTCGTAGTAATCCAAAAGCAGCGGCGCACGCTTGGAGCAGATGGTTTCACCGAGATAGACAACGGACACCGGCGCCTCGTCGGCGATCCGGAAATAGAAGTCGCGCCACCTTTCGGGCGCCCAGTTGAACAAATTTGGGCCAAGCGTCAGCTCGGTTTGCGCACCGTTCATGCTCGATTATCTCCAACTCTTGCTCTGAAAGGCGCCTTGAGTCTCCTTATGACCCTCGGTGAGCGCGATCAGATCGGTCAGCGCCGGTTGCTTGCCTGCCATGATCTCGTCGACAGCCTGGCGAAAGGCCGCAACGACGGATTTCACGTAGGCGCGGCTGCGCTGGCGTCCTTCAATCTTCAGTGCGGTCACGCCGGCTCGCATGAGATCAGGCAACAGCGCCGAGAGGTTCAGCGACCGCGGCTCTTCAAATGCGTAATAGGGCTGTGGCTGGGCCGAGCAGGAATATCGTCCCTTGCAGATGGTCGGATAGCCGCCGTTTTCGCCGCACCGGTATTGATCGATGACGAATGACCCCAGGCGGGTCGTCAGCGTGCCGTCGGTTGCCTCTTCATAGCGGACCTCGGCCGCAGGCGAACAGACGCCGTCCATGTTGGTCGAGACGCCGGTCACATAGTTGGTCAGGCTACAGCGGCCTTCCGCCATCATTCCGATATTCCCAAAGATGAACGCCTCGATCTCGCAAGGAATCTGCCGGTGAATGTCCGCAATCTCGGCGACGGTCAGGATGCGCGGCAACACCACGCGCTTCACGTTGAACTCCTCGCAATAGAAGCGGATCGCTTCCGGCGACGATGCCCCGGCCTGCACCGACAGGTGTAGACGCAGCTGCGGGAATTCGCGCGCGGCATAGGCCGCTACCCCCATGTCGGCGACGATGATGGCATCCGCCGCCACCGAAGCGGCGATCCCGACGGCGTCTTTCCAAAGCTGGAACCGGCCCGCCGGGGGAAAAGTGTTGACGGCCAGCAGGACCTTGCTGCCCCGCGAACGGGCATAGCCGACTGATTTTCGCAACTCGTCGGGTGAGAAGTTCAGCCCGGGAAAGTTTCTCGCATTGGTCGCATTCTGCAGGCCGCAATAGACGGCGTCGGCGCCGGCATCGACCGCGGTGCGCAGACTGGCCGGCGTCCCGGCCGGGCAGACCAGTTCGGGGCGCCGGTGTTCGACATGGTCATCCATGATTTTTCCCCCTGCCGCCGAGCCTGCGCAGATGCGAGACCGTGATCGCGGCGATGGGCGCAAGCGGGCCGAATGCCCTGGTGATGCTTTCCACGACCCCGCCGTCGACGTCGTCGAGCGCGTTGCGCAGCGCGACGATGGCTTCGGTGTCGCCGGTGACGCGCAGCTTGCGCGAGAAAAACAGGGCATCGCCGTCGAGCGAACCATCGATCAGGTCGAAAAGATCGAGAAATCTGCCTGCGATGCGCGCATGGGAATGAGGCGCGTCGTCGCGGCGCCAGGCGCTCAGCGACGGCGCCTCGGGTTTCGGCTTCAACACCAGCACGAACGGAAGATCGGTGAGGTCGATGATGAAAGACTTCAGCGCGTGTGGCCCGAGCCGCAGGAAGACATCGGGTTGGGCTTTGGCAACCTGGGTGCCGATGAGAGTGAGAATAGGTTGCAGAAGCGGAAGAGGCAGGAAGCGAAGAAGCGGAAGAGGCCAAGGGTGATCGGATGCGGCATGCGAAGCAAACATGGCATCTCAGTAGCGCCGCGATAGTTCGACGGCAACAGCGTCACGCGTCGTCTTGAACGATTCTTGAAAGGTTTTTTCTGCGCATGACACGCAACTTCATTTGCGCGAGATGCAGGCAAAGATCAGACGCTGCCGACCGTCTTCAGCCGCGCCCTGGGATGGATCTCCGCCTGCGACAAGACCGTTGTCTGCGCCCTGAAGCGCTCCACCAGCGAACGCACGAAGGGACGGATCGCCGCCGATGTCACCAGCACCGGCGCCTCGCCTTCGCGGGCGGCCTGTTCGAACCGTTCGCGCACGACGGTCATGAATTCCGACAGCCTGGAAGGCTGCATCGCCAGACTGCGTTCCTCGCCCTGGCCGATCAGCGACTCGGCGAAGGCCTGCTCCCATTTTGCCGACAGCGCGATCAGTGGCAGGTAACCGCTGCCCGTGGTGTTCTGCGCGCAGATCTGGCGCGCCAGGCGGGCGCGGACATGCTCGACCATCGTCGCCGGGTTGCGCGAGAATGCGAGAGCGTCGGCGATGCCTTCGAGAATGGTGGAGAGGTCGCGGATCGAGATGCGTTCGGCCAACAGAAGCTGGAGAACGCGCTGGATGCCGGAAATCGTAACTTGGGCCGGCACGATGTCCTTGACCAGTTCGCTCTGCTCCTTCGGCAACTCCTTCAGGAGTTTCTGCACCTCGCCATAGGACAACAGGTCCGACATGTTGCTCTTGAGAAGCTCGGTGAGATGGGTCGAAAGCACGGTCGCGGCATCGACCACGGTATAGCCCTTGAGCGAGGCCTCCTCCTTCAGGCTGGCGTCGACCCAGGTCGCCGGCAGTCCGAAGGTGGGCTCGATGGTGTGAATGCCCGGCACATCGACCTGGGTCCCGCCGGGGTCCATGACCATGAACTGGTTCGGCCAGATCCGGCCCGTGCCCGCATCCACCTCCTTGATCTTGATGATGTAGGTGTTGGCCTCCAGCTGCACATTGTCGAGAATGCGCACCGACGGCATCACGAAGCCCATCTCGATCGCGAGCGAGCGGCGCAGCGCCTTGATCTGTTCGGTCAGCCGGTCGGTCCCGTCCGGACCGTTCACCAGCGGCAGCAGCGCATAGCCCAATTCGATCTTGAGGTCGTCGATCTTCAGCGCCGTCGAGATCGGCTCTTCGGCAGCACTTGCTGCCGCGGCTGCGGCGGGAGCGGCGGCTGCGTGTGCTGCGGCCGCGGTGGCCGCGCGCTTGTGTTTGCGTGCTGACAACGCCAGCGCCGCCGCGCCGCCGCCGAGCGCGAGGAACGGCAGCATCGGAATGCCCGGCAGCATCGCCAGCACCAGCATCACGCCGGCCGACATGCCGAGCGCCTGCGGATAGCCGGAGAGTTGCTTCATCAGCGCCTTGTCGGCGGCGCCGCTGACGCCGGCTTTCGAGACCAGCAGGCCCGCGGCGGTGGAAACGATCAGCGCCGGAATTTGGGTGACCAGGCCGTCGCCGACCGTCAGCAGCGTGTAGGTGCGCGCGGCTTCGGAAAAACTCAGGCTCTGCTGGGCCACGCCGATGATGATTCCACCGATGATGTTGATGAACACCACCATGAGGCCGGCCACCGCGTCGCCGCGCACGAACTTCGACGCACCGTCCATGGCGCCGAAGAAGCCGCTTTCGTCTTCCAGGGCCTTGCGGCGCTCCTTGGCGACCTTTTCGTCGATCAGGCCGGCGGAGAGGTCGGCGTCGATCGCCATCTGCTTGCCCGGCATGGCGTCGAGGTGGAAGCGGGCGGCGACTTCGGCGATGCGCCCCGAACCCTTGGTGATGACGACGAAGTTGACGATCACCAGAATGGCAAAGACGATAATTCCGATCACGAAATTGCCGCCCATCACGAAATTGCCGAAGGCCTCGATGACATGGCCGGCGGCATCGGTGCCCTCATGGCCGCGCGACAGGATCAGCCGCGTCGAGGCGAGGTTGAGCGACAACCGCAGCATGGTCGAAATCAGGAGGATGGTCGGGAACGAGGAGAATTCCAGCGGCGCCTGGATGAACAGCGACGTCATCAGGATCAGGATCGACAGCGTGATCGAGATCGCCAGGAAGAGGTCGAGCACGATCGAGGGCAAAGGCAGGATCAGCACGACCAGGATGGTGAGGATGCCGAATGCCAGCGCGAGATCGCCGCGCTTCAGGATGGCGCCGATTTCACTGAAACTTGGAAGCCCGGTCCCCGGCGCCGCGCCCTGACCTGCCGTGACATCGACCATGGTACTTGCTTCCCCCCGCGAATGCCGCTCGCGGTTGCCAAACGTCTGCGCGGCGGCCGAAGGGCCACCGCTCCGAAAGTGAGGCACCGCACTGGCGTCCACGGGTACACCCCCGTTCTACGCGGCTGACGACACTCAACTTCTTCACTGGGCAATTTTTGCCCGGTTTATGGTTAGGAAAGGGTTAACGATGGCTGCATCTCTTCTCCCTCGTCCCGCTCTTCGCGGGGAGAGCGAGAAGTTGTTGTGCCTGGCGCACGCGCTCCCCTCCTCCCGCGAGCGAAGCGAGTGGCGGGGAGGGGTCGGGGGTGGGGGGTGCCACAGCAAACTCCCTGCCAGAGGAGCAAGCTGACAGACCCCCACCCCCGACTCCTCGGAGCGAGCTTCGTTCGTCTCGACCCCACCACGCGCAAACGGCGCGTGGTGGGAGCGGAGATCGCCGTGCATGACTTCGCGATCTCGCGGCTTGTTTCGCGCGAGGTTTGGCCGGCTCGTTCCGCCCTCGCTTCTGAGGGCGCAGGGAATGCCGGGCGCCCGATGCGCCCGATAGCCGCGTGTGCGATTGGTGGTAAGCGAAGAGCACACGCGTTGGTCAGGTC
>JBKQRS010000391.1:0-6804 GCA_052143915.1 Bradyrhizobium sp. | reverse complement strand
GGATCGTAAACATCGGACATTGCAGCACATCGGCGCCCTGCTCGGCGAGCAGGCGGGAAAACTGCGCCTCCTCGCGGGTTTCCAGGATCAGGATGCGGTAGCCGTTCAGTCTGTCAGCCATGATGATGCCGCCGTGATTTCGGGTTAACTGCGATTGCCGTCAGTTTGTTCACCTTGATCCTTCCGGTGGGATTGGCGCAAGGCCGCCGCGGGTGATAGAGCAGGGCCATAAATCGCCTTTCCCTGCCTGAATTGTAGTCAAGCCCGCGCCATGCCCGATCATCAGTTCGTATTGACACTGTCCTGTCCGGACCGCCCCGGCATCGTATCCGCGGTGTCGACGTTCCTTGCCCATAACGGGCAGAACATCCTCGACGCCCAGCAGTTCAACGACGTCGAGACCGGCCACTTCTTCATGCGGGTGGTGTTCAATGCCGCCGATCTCGCCGTCAATCTGGCGGCGCTGCAAACCGGCTTCACCGCCATAGCTGATCGCTTCGGCATGGATTGGCAGATGCGCGACCGCGCCAGCCGCCGCCGCGTCATGCTGCTGGTCTCGAAATCCGATCATTGCCTCGCCGATATCCTGTATCGCTGGCGAACCGGGGAACTCGAAATGATCCCGACCGCCATCGTCTCCAATCATCCGCGCGAGACTTATGCCAGCCTCGATTTTGCCGACATACCGTTTCACTACCTGCCGGTGACGAAGGAAACCAAGCACCAGCAGGAGGCCGCAATCTGGGATCTGGTGGGGCAAACCAGGACGGACCTCGTCGTGCTGGCGCGCTACATGCAGATCCTGTCGGACGAGATGTCGGCGAAGCTGTCGGGCCGTTGCATCAATATCCATCATTCGTTCCTGCCGGGTTTCAAGGGTGCACGGCCCTATCACCAAGCGCATGAGCGCGGCGTCAAACTGATCGGCGCCACTGCCCATTACGTCACCAGCGCGCTGGATGAGGGGCCGATCATCGACCAAGACGTCGAGCGCATCAGACACCGCGATACGCCCGAGGATCTCGTCCGCAAGGGCCGCGACATCGAACGCCGCGTGCTGGCGCGCGCGATACG
This sequence comes from Bradyrhizobium sp., assembly GCA_052143915.1. Taxonomy (GTDB): domain Bacteria; phylum Pseudomonadota; class Alphaproteobacteria; order Rhizobiales; family Xanthobacteraceae; genus Bradyrhizobium. The sequence goes on along the minus strand of JBKQRS010000391.1, from coordinate 5,730 downwards.
CTACCATCTTGAGGACCGGGTGATCCTCAATGGCCGCAAGACCGTGGTGTTCATGGATTGAAGGTTTTGCCCCGCCGCCGAGCTTTTTCGTTGAGCTAATCGAACACGGGTTTGAAGGGCCTCGGATTCCAGCCGAAGTCCCGAATGGCGGGCGTGGCATCGAACGTCATGTCCTTCGTCATGCGGAGTCCCATTGCGACGTTCGCGCCGGGAAAAAGCGGCTTTGCAAGGGCAAAACCGGCTCTCCAGAGAAAAACCGGCACCGAAATGGTGCGGCGTGGAAGCCGCAATGCGTCGAAAATCCGGCCGATCATTTCCCGGTAGGCAAGCGTCTCCGCGCCCGGCAACGAATAGAACTTGTTGGCCGCCGCAGGACTCGCAGCCGCGGCGATCGCCCCGATCGCCAGATCTTCGGCGTGAACCGGTTGCCGCAAGCCCGGTCCCCCTCCAACAAGCGGCATGAAGCCGAACCGGCGGATCAGCCGCGACAATGGGGTGATATTGGTATCGCGCCCCTCACCGTAGATCAGGGTGGGGCGCAATATCGTCCAGCCGATATTGTGTTGCTCGCACGCCGCCGCGATCGTTCGTTCGGCCTCGGCGAGCTTTCTTATCGTTTCCCGCTCCGCCACGATTTCCGTATCCTGCTTTGTGAGCACGCTGGTCGAGCTGAAGACGACAACTCGCTTCAATGAGGGACTGAGAAGCTGTGGAAGTACACGCGCCAGCAGAACGGCGTCAGCGGTGCAATAAAGAGTCGTGATTGCCGGGAATTTCAGGGTATCCTGCTTCTCCAGATCGCCCATCAGCCAATCGACGCCCGGTCCATGCCGGGGCGATCTCGACAGCGTGAACGGCCGCTCGCCTCGGCGCACCAGGTGCTTGACGATGTAACCGCCAACAAGCCCGGTGCCGCCTATGACCAGGCTTTTCGTCTGCTCTGTATTGGTTTTCGCGTCCACTTGGCCGACTGTCCCTCCCGCAAGTCCTTAAATTGCTCTGTCGCACCAAGCAATCTGGCGATTGAATCGCTGCTAAGCCGCAGAGGCGTGAGCAATCTTCGCCGCGCGGTATTGGCGGTCGTCGCTCGTTATTAGCTGGCTCTCAATGACTGGCAGGCCATCGCCTCTGCAGTGCAACCGATTACCTGCTGCCAATTGCAGCGTTAGGTTCGAACCGGCCAGAAAGGACGCAAGATCACGAACATCAATAACAGCAATCCCGCAACAAACCCCGCTAAAATGGTAATCATCCCCTTCTTTGGCCAGCTTGGCTCCTCCGGCAAATCTGGCGCGCTGAAAACCACGTCATGGGAGACACCGTTCAGAGAATTCCTCAAGTCGGCAATCGTCGCCAGATTCTCGTCGCGCTTTTCGATCAATTTTGTAAGAGGTGTCGCTAGTTCGCCTTCCTGCGAATTCTGCGAGACGAGAGAGGTTGCATCCTTTTGCAGCCGGTCGATCAATTGTGAAACCGATTTCGCCCTCAAATCCCTGCGTGCAATTTCGGCCTCGATCGTCGCGCGTTTTTCCGGCGGAGGCTTTGTCGATTCCAACCATGCTTCGATAAACAACAAATTCACTCTTTGCGCGACGCGCGGATCCCGGTCGGAATATTCTAGGCGGTACAGGCCAGATGTCCTCTGCAGTTCACCCGCCGCCACCACGATTCGGCGATTACCGTTAAGAAACGCGCGACGCGCTTCGACGGTGTTCTGCGGCGGCTTTAACTCGGCAAGGACTTTGTCGAGCACCGGCGGAGAGTGCATCAGGGCGTCTGCCGCTCGGGCGCCTGCCTCATCGAGGTTCAAATAGGCCACGCTCGTATACCACTTCGGCAGCACGTTCACGATACCGAACGCGACCAGACCAACGATCACGGGCCCAAGCAGCAGCAGCTTGAGGTTTTGCAAAATTGTCGCAAAGAGCGCTTCAAGGCTGAGGGCGCGCGTCGTCGCGGATGCGGCGGCTCCCGTCTGACGCAAGCTGGCCTGCGGAGCCGCACTGCTGTGCTCTTTCTGGTCGCTCGAAGACGCGGCTGTCGATCCTGTAGTGGTCATAATCTTTCTCCTGACGGAGAGATCAAAATAGTCCGGAAAAGCCGACTTTGTGAAGGCTGGCCCAGTCTTTGCCGGTTCTCCAATGAACCGTCAATCGTGAATCAGAACTGCCTTCGTCTGGCTTGCTGGCGACGCAGCTGTGTGGTGATTTACGTTTGACAGGAAAATTTCCTAGTGCTCCAGCCCAGGCTGAGTGAGCGCTCAAAATTGTTTGTTTGAGGGCGTCGCAGCGGAACGCTTGGACGCCATTCGCAGGGCTCAAAGCTAACCTATCGAGCTTTGTAAAGCTCAAAAATTGATGGGTGCCATCTGCTGCTTTGGACGAGGTCGAAATTGTCGCGGACGTATTTGTAAATAAGGGGGTGGCCGTTGCGAAAACGAAGATCGTCGCGCCCATCAACGGCCTGGTCTAAAATAAGTGCGAAACTAGGATTTGCGGCTTTTATCCGTTCTATTTCTTTCTGGTCAAACTCTGCTGTTCGAGGAAACACGGCATGATTATCAAACATTGGCGACTTGCGCTTGAATAGGGCATAAGCTGCCGGCCATAGCGGCGTGACCAGGTAATTTCGACCATTCGGAGCGTATTCCTCGACCGTGCTTTCCAGATTTGTTACAAACGTTGCGATCAGCGGCTGGATCTTCAGGGTGTTACCTCCGATCTCCATGGTGACGCATTTTTCAATCACCAGACAATTCCATCCGGGATGTTGCGGCAGCACCACAATCAGGCTTGCGCAGGTAACGACAAAAGCGAGGATCCGCTGCGTTCGGCGCGACAACTCGGCGGTAAGCAGGAAAATTCCGATCAGAAACGGGAAAATGCCGAGCGAGAGGTGAAAAAGTTCTGCGCGCGAAAATGCATAGTGGGCATAGGGAAGTGCGAGCATCGAAGCTGCCACGAATTCCGGAGTCACAGGCCTTCTCAGCAGCGCCTGGCGAATGACCCACAAGGTACTCAAGATACCGAACGCGAGGATCGCGATGAAGAATAACCCGGTCAGTACCTCGGCGGCTGCAGTCTTCCTCGGCAATTGCATTATAGGCACCAGCCATGGCCACGGTACCGGCACCGGAAGACTGGAGGTCCCGCGATCGAGAATAGCGCGGATGCTTTCCCAAAAAGCCGTCGCGAAACCCGGCAGAGCGACGATCATAAACAAGATCGGCAGATAACCGACGACCACGCCGCACGCGCACCAAGCGAGGCCGGAGATCAGGCCTTTGGCGTTTCGCTGCAGACAGATGAGATAAATAACGACGCCAAGAACGCCTGCTAAACCGTATAATCCGTGGTTTCTTCCGAAAACCGCCGCCAGGCCGACACTCACCCCCGTAAGGAAGAATCGCTTTTGAGATGGGTGCTGGAGAAGAAAGGCAAGGACGCCGATCAATATAATAGAAAGCGACGTGTCGTAATCTTTATACCAATTGAACATCCATGCGACGAGCGTAATCGCCATCAATGCAAATATTGCGATATCGAATTTCGATCTCTGCCGCGCGAGCAACAGCAGCCCGACAAACACGCCAAGGAACTGGAACACCGCGCCCGCAATCCGTAGTGCGATAATCCCGTCGCTGCGGAACAAGGCCATCAGGGCGGCCGACCAGTAGTATCGGCCTGGATCATAGGATATGAAGTCGAGAAGCGGTACCTCGCCGGCCTGGACGCGCTGTACTCCGTACCAGAGAAACCCCTCATCGCCCATGTTGAAGCCGTAAGCGCCCTGCCAAACAAAGGAGCCAACCACCAGTGCGGTGGAAAAGACCAGCGCAAGAAGGATTTGTGGCGTGGAGTTGGAAGAGGCCGCCTGCGGTTGTGTGCCAGCTAGTATCAACTGTGGTTCCTTTTTTGTCTGTCCGGCATTTCCGGTCTCGAGAGATAGTTTAGTTGTAAACAACCAATCGTCATGGTTCAGGCATGCTTGATGCCACACAACGGACGCGACGTAAAATGGTGACGCGGCTTCCAGTATTTTTGTTTCGGCAGTCGCGGGTCCTAACTTGCGAAGAACCACGAGCGGTGGCAAATTGCAGAGCCAGTTGTGAGCGTGGTTTGCGCGACCCGGCGCGAGGAATCCATTTTGGAAATACGGCCCCTGGATATAGCTGACGTCAAACTCGTCATTCCCCACATTCATCGTGACGCGCGAGGCTTTTTCTCCGAGACTTACAGCCGCCAGGCGATGAGCGCTGCGGGCATCGCGGCAGAATTCGTTCAGGATAATCATTCATTATCTGCGGAAGTTGGCACGCTGCGCGGTCTGCATTTCCAGGTGCCTCCACGCGCCCAGGGCAAGCTCGTGCGCGTGACGCGAGGATCTGTCTTCGACGTGGCGGTCGATATCCGGGTCGGCTCGCCGACCTTCGGGCGGCATGTCAGTGCGGTCATAAGTGCCGAAAACTGGGCGCAGATGTGGGTTCCGGCAGGTTTTGCCCATGGGTATTGTACGCTTGAGCCCAATACCGAGGTGATCTACAAGGTCACCGATTACTACGCTCCGGATTGCGACCGGGGGCTTCAATGGGACGACGCCGACCTTGGCATCAAATGGCCGGTCGCTCGCAGCGTCGTCAGGCTTTCAGACAAGGACCGAAAACAGCCGGCTCTGAAGGAATTGCCCCCTGTGTTCGTTTTCGGGAGCTGACGCCGCCGGAATGTCGACAAGGGGATCGTTATGCGCGTGTTGGTGACCGGCGGCGCCGGCTTTATCGGATCGGCAATGGTGCGGTACCTTGTCGGGGATGAAGGCATTCAGGTCCTCAATGTCGACAAGCTGACGTATGCTTCGAATCTTGCGTCGCTTGCGCCGGTCGCGAACGATCCCCGCTACGCGCTGCTGAAAGCCGACATCTGTGATTCGGCGCGGATGACGGCGGCATTCGCTGACTTCCAACCCGACGGGGTCATTCATCTGGCCGCCGAAACCCATGTCGATCGTTCGATCACGGGGTCGGCCGCTTTCATCGAATCCAACATCACCGGAACCTACGTGTTGCTCGAAGCAGCGCGCCGGTATTTCGAAGGACTGTCGGGCGAACAGCGCAGCAAGTTTCGGTTTCTTCACGTCTCCACCGACGAAGTATACGGCTCGCTCGGGCCCGATGGTCTGTTCACGGAAGCCACGACCTACGATCCAAGCTCGCCTTATTCGGCGAGCAAGGCCGCGGCCGATCATCTGGTTCTTGCCTGGCACCGGACCTACGGGCTGCCGATCGTCATCTCCAATTGTTCCAACAACTACGGGCCGTATCAATTTCCCGAGAAGCTGATTCCGTTGATGATCCTCAATGCGCTGGAGGGGAAGCCGTTGCCGGTTTACGGCGATGGCTCGAATGTGCGCGACTGGCTCTACGTCGAAGATCACGTCCGGGCCTTGTTTCTGATTTTGCGGCGTGGGCGGATTGGCGCAAAATATAATGTCGGGGGACGTAACGAGCAGACCAACCTCGGCGTGGTCGAGCGCATTTGCGACATCATGGATCGATTCAATGCCGCGGGCACCAGTCATAGGCGCCTTGTTTCCTTCGTTACCGACCGGCCCGGACACGATCAGCGCTACGCCATCGATGCCAGCCGTCTGCGGACGGAACTGGGATGGAGCGCGAAAGAGACCTTCGACACCGGCATCGAAAAAACCGTCCGCTGGTATCTCGACAACAGGGAG
>JBKQRS010000390.1:0-10065 GCA_052143915.1 Bradyrhizobium sp. | reverse complement strand
ACTGCGGCCACCGACTGGATATCATAGAGTGTGCCGTAGGCGTCGAAAACAACAGCTTGGATGGTCACGGGATTCTCTCTTTCACGAAGTGAACCGGAAGGATCAGCTTGGCCGCGATTTATTTTGTCGCGACGCCGGTTTGAACCTGAAGCAGGAACGCGTCAAAGCGTTGCTCGTTGTCCGCGTCACGCCCCCACATCAACGTGCCGAGAACAGTACCCAGGAAGCCCAGCGGTAGCGATACGACTGTCGGATTGACCAGCGGCCACAGGGCGTCGGCGCCGCGCATGGCGGGTCCGATCATCGCTAGCACCACCGAGGACACGAGCCCGACCGTCTTTCCGCCGACCACGCCGCCGGTGTTGAAGCGCCGCCAGAACAGCGACAGGACCAGCACCGGAAAGTTGGCGCTGGCGGCGACGCAGATGGCAAGAATGACGAGAACCGCGACGTTGACGCCCTGGGCGAGAATGCCGAGCGCGATCGCCAGCACGCCGATCACCACGGTTGTGACGCGGGCGATCCAGACCTCCTGCTTGCCCTCCACCTGACCGCGCTTGACCCAATTGACGTAGAAGTCATGGGCAATGGCGCCGGACGTCGACAGCGTGAGCGCCGAGACCACGGCAAGAATGGTCGCGACCGCAACGGCGGCGACAAAGCCGAGCATCAGGTCGCCGCCGAGCGTGCCTTTGCCGCCGCCGAGATATTGCGCCAGCAGCGGCAGCGTCAGGTTGCCGCCCTTGTCGGCGGCGCGGATGACATCCTGTCCGACGAAGTCCGCGGCGGCGAGCCCGAACAAGGTCGTGCCCGCGAAGAAGGCACCAGCCAGAAACATCACCCACACCACCGAGCGCCGCGCGGTTTTCGCATCTGGGACAGTGTAGAACCGCGTCATCACATGCGGCAATCCGGCAAGGCCAAGCGTGTAGCCGAGCCCGAGCGATATCTGGTCGAACGGATTCTTCAGGTAGTTACCCGGCAACAGATATTTGGCGCTGTATTTTTGCTCGGCTTCCGCAAACAAGGTCAGCGGATTGAAATGCACCAGCGACAGGATCATCACCAGAATGATCGCGCCGGCGCTCAGCATCAGCACCGCCTTGACGATCTGCACCCAGGTGGTCGCCAGCATGCCGCCGAACGCCACATAGACGATCATGGCAACGCCGACAAAGATCACCGCCCAGTCGTAGGATATGCCGGTGAGCAGACGCACCAGCACGCCGGCGCCGGCCATCTGCGGCATCAGATAGGCGAAATTGACGACCACGGTGCCGGCGATCGCGGCGAGCAGCGAGGTGCGCGTCTGCATGCGGCTGCGTATGATATCGCCGAGCGTGTACTTTCCGGTATTGCGCATCGGCTCGGCGATCAAAAACAGCACGGTGCAGAAGGCGACCAGAGGGCCGAGCGCGTAAAGCGCGCCGTCCATGCCATAGAGCGCGGTCAATCCGGTAAATCCGAGAAAGGCGGCGGCGCTGCACCAGTCGCCGGCCAGCGCAAAGCCGTTCTGCGCGGCGGTGAGCCGGCTGTCGGCGGCGTAGAAGTCGGCCGTGGTCGACGTGCGCTTGGCGGCCCAATAGGTGATGGCAAGCGTGATCAGGAGGATGACGATGAAAATGCCAAGCGTAGGGTTCATTGCGATTTCCTCGGTTCGGAGATTTCCATCGCGGCCTTCGCCGCCAGCGGATCGAACTTTTCGGCGGCGATGCGGCCGTAGAGGATCGCGAGCCCCCATGACAACAGATAGTTGAAGGCGATCAGCAGGAAGCCGAGGTTGACGGCGCCAACCACCTTGGTTCCCAAGAAGTCCTTGGCAAAACCGGCAAGCGCGGTCAGGCCCACATAGCCGACCACGAAAATGACGGTCATCGGAACCAAATATCTCAGCTTTTCGGCGGTCAGCAGCCTGACCGAGGCGTGCGCAGCCTCGACGGCTGCATCATTGCGAGCCATGTGTCTCCCTCCCGGAACTTTTTATTTTGTCCCGCACTGCGGCGGGTTGGCCATTGGCAGCGCTGCCGAGCGCAAACCAGACCCTTGTTCTTTACCGGCGGCTCTTGAAGTGGCAAAATGAATAATCGCGATGATCGGTATCGTGTTTGGCGATAATGGTGCGGTGCATGAATTTCGATATCGACTGCCTTCGTTCGTTCATGGTGGTTGCCGACACAATGAGTATTTCGCGCGCCGCCGAAAGCGTCGGCCGTTCGCAATCGACCGTCAGCCAGCAGATCGCCAAGCTCGAGGCCCAGATCGGCAAGGGCCTGCTGACGCGGCGCAAGGGCCGCGTGATCAATCTGACCTCGGAGGGCGGCAAGCTCGTGCAATTCGCGCGGCGCATCCTGCAGCTCAACGACGAGGCCTATGCCTCGATGTCCGACGACGTGCTCTCCGGCTCCGTCCGCCTCGGCGTGCCGCTGGACTTCTTCGGCCGCGATTTCACGGCGTGGCTGGCGCGATTCAAGAACCGGCACCCGATGGTGGGACTGGAAGTCGAGGCCAACCAATCGGAAAATCTGATCAAGCGCAGCGCCCGCGGCGAATTCGATCTGGCCTTCTTCAAGCAGCCGGCGGGCGCCAGGAACGGCACGGTGGCGTTGCGCGAGCAATTGGTTTGGGTGAGCGGGCCAAATTATTCGCCTGATCCAGCCGACTCGGTGCCGCTCATCCTGTTTCCGGAGGGCTGCGCCTATCGCCACAACGCCATCTCGGCCTTGCGGAACCACAAGCGGTCATGGCATGTCAGCTTTGTCAGTCCGAGTTTTGAATGCCTGAAGTCGGCGGCGGTCGAGGGCATGGGGCTCACCGTGCTGGCGCGCGCGCTCGTCACGCCGCCCTTGCGCGTGGTGCGCCACGGCTTGCGGCTGCCGCAACTCCCGACCGTCGAACTGGCCTATTCGTTTGGCCGGCGCAGCAATTCCCGGGTTGTCAGCGAACTCGCCAATTATCTCGCGGATAGTTTGACCAATGCCGGAAGCCCGCGCGCTTTCCGGGCCTTGTCCTGATCAACCGGGTCGCAACCGCGCAACACCTCGGTCTAAACTTGTTCCGGCGTGGCACCGCGGATGAGGGCACAGATTCCCGACGCGCCATATCGGGTCGGGATCAATCCAGGGGAGTTCGCATGAAGGCTTGGCGGTTGGATCGGCTCGGCGGCGAGCTCAGCTTCAACGATGTTCGCACGCCGGAGCCGCGCCCGGGCAGTGTGCTGGTGCGGATCGAGGCGTCCGCGCTGATGTCGTACCTGAAAGCCTATGTGGAAGGAAAACTGCCGGTCTACAATCCGCCTCCCGGCCCCTTCACCATCGGAACCAACGGCGTCGGCGTCATCGCAGCGGTCGGCCGGGACGTCTGGCATCTGAAGCCCGGCCAGCGCGTGGTGCTGTCCTCGCATTTTGTTTCGCCTGAGAACGTCGAAGACCCCGCGCAGGTCTTGATCGGATTGACGTCGAGCCCCGATGCGGCGCCGGTTCTGGCGGACTGGCCGGATGGAACGCTGGCCGAATATGCGCTGATGCCGGTCGCGGCGGTCACGCCCGCGGACGGGCTGGAGAAATTCGATGCCGCCGAGCTGGTCACGATCGGCCGTTGCATCATCCCGTTCGGTGGCTTGCTTCGGGGCCGGCTCGCAGCCGGCGAGACGCTGGTCGTCAATGGCGCAACCGGTGCCTACGGTACAGCGGCCGTGTTGCTCGGCGTGGCGATGGGCGCGGGGCGCGTGATTGCCGCCGGCCGCAACAAAGGCGCGCTGGAAGGGGTAGCCCATGCCGGCGGTCCGCGCGTTGTGACGGTGTCGCTGAGCGGTGACGTGCAGAAAGACGCAAAGCACCTTCGCGAAACGGCCGGCGGCGGCGCCCACATCGCGTTCGACATGGTGGGGCAGGCGCACGACCCGAACTCGACGCTGGCAGCCCTTCACAGTCTTCGCCGCGGCGGCAGGCTGGTGCTGATGGGGAGCATGACCACCGATCTGCCGCTTCCCTACACCGCCGTGATGCTGAACAGCTGGGAGATCATCGGTCAGTTCATGTATCCGGCCGGCGCCTACCGGCGGCTATTGGACCTGCTGCGCAGCGGGTTGCTGGACATCAGCGCGATCCGCCCGCGCGTTTTCCCGCTCGCGGCCCTGCGCGAAGCGATGGAAGCCGCAAGCACGGCTCGCAATCTCGAATGTGTCGTGATGCAGCCGTAGCGGGCTGGCGCCTCAGATGTTCAGGAGCCTGCGCGCGTTGGCCTTCAGTACCTTCGGCCGGATCTCGTCGCGGATGTCGAGCTTGGCAAAATCGGCCAGCCAGCGATCGGGCGTGATCACCGGCCAGTCCGAGCCGAACAGCATCTTGTCCTGCAGGATGGAGTTGATGTAGCGCGCCAGGATCGGCGGAAAATATTTCGGCGACCAGCCGGAGAGGTCGATATAGACATTCGGCTTGTGGGTGGCGACCGACAACGCCTCTTCCTGCCAGGGGAAGGAGGGGTGGGCGAGGATGATCTTCAGGTCGGGGAAATCCGCCGCCACGTCGTCGATATACATCGGGTTGGAATATTTCAGCCGCATTCCCATGCCGCCGGCCATGCCGCTTCCGACGCCGGTCTGGCCGGTGTGAAACAGCGCGATCGCGCCGCCATCGCTGATGGCTTCGTAGAGCGGATAGGCCATGCGGTCGTTGGGATAGAAGCCCTGCATGGTCGGATGGAATTTGAAGCCCTTGACGCCGAACTCCTCGATCAGCTTCTTCGCCTCGCGCACGCCAAGCTTGCCCTTGTGGGGATCGATGCTGACGAAGGGTATCAGCACATCGGAATTTTCAGCCGCGACCTCGAGCATCTCGTAATTGTTGTAGCGGCGGAAGCCGGTTTCGCGTTCGGCGTCGACCGGGAAGATCACCGCGGCGATCTTCTTGGCGCGGTAGTAGGCTGCGGTCTCCGGCACGGTCGGCGGATGCTTGTTCGGCGACTTGAAGTATTCGGCCATCTGCGCCTGGAAGTCGTCATAGCCGTCGTCGCCATGCATGCCGCAGGGCTCTTCGGCGTGGGTGTGGATGTCGATCGCCACGACATCTTCGATATTGGGCAGCTTCAATCTGGACATTTCAGGTTTCCGACGCGGCTGCTCGATTGTGCAGCCTTGAGAATTGATTATAACATATAACAAATTCGCAAGACAGCGAAAAACGGGGAGGATGACATGGCACAGCCGGACGCCTTCGAAACCGACTTCTGGAAGCATGCCAATCTGCGAAAGGTCTGGGACGACATCGTTCCCGGCGAGCCACGCCAAACCATTCCCTACACGCTGACGCGAGACGCGATCGAGCTTTATTGTGCCGCGGTCGGCGAGGACCATCCGCTCTATTTCGACGAGGACTACGCCAGGACCACGCCCTATGGCGGGCTGATCGCACCGCCCTCGATCCACATCCTCTTGATGTTTGCCTGCACGCCGGCCGACGACTGGATGCGCAGCCCGGGTACGGTCAATGCCGGGCAGTCATGGAGCTACAATATTCCGGCGCGTCCCGGCGACGTCATCCGGCTCGAGGCCCGCGCGCTCGACAAGTTCATCAAGCGCGAACGGCTGTTCGTGGTGCATGACAATGTCTTCTTCAACCAGCATGGCGAGGTGATCTGTTCGGGCCGCGGCTGGACCATCCGGCCGGTGTAAGGGGGACGCGATCATGACGACGACTTTTGAAAGCCTGAAAGCCGGCGACACCATCGAGGGGCCGAAATTCGCGGTCAGCCGCGAATCGATCCGTTTGTTCTGCGACGCCTCGCTCGATTACAACCCGCTGCATCTCGATGACAATTTTATGCAGGGCAATTTCGGCAAGACCAATTTCGGCGGCATCATCATGCATGGCATGAACAATTTCGGCCTGATCTCGCGGATGATCACCGATTGGGCCTATCCGCGAGGTGCCGTTCACCGCCGCCTCGAAACCCGCTGGATCAAGCCGGTCCGGCCCGGCGATACCATCCAGCCGTCCGGCATTGTGAAAGCCAAGCAGGTGACCTCGAGCTCGCGCTGGCTCTTGATCGACGTCCTGGTGTGCAACCAGGCGGGCGAGAAGGTCGCCACAGGCGAAGCGATGGTCGAGTTCCCGGTTCGCTGATTTTGCCAGTCATTTCAATCAGGGCCGAAAGGGCGGGGGCTAATCCCCGGCGGATTGGCCCTGCCAGCCAAAAAAGGCCCAAAACGGCCTGTTCGGATTGACATTCGACCGATCTATGGCTTAGAAACCGCCCGTCCCGGGTGGCGCGGCCGCCGGCGGGATAAAGCCTTTTTTGCCATTTTCGGGTTCCCCCGAACGATCGTGCCGAACGCGGCCTTTCAAAGCATCAGGATTGTCCCATGAAGGTCCGTAACTCGTTGAAATCGCTGCGCGGTCGTCACCGCAACAACCGTCTGGTCCGCCGCAAGGGCCGGGTTTATGTGATCAACAAGGTTCAGCGTCGCTTCAAGGCGCGCCAAGGCTGATCTTGCAAGGCTGATCTTGCAAGGCTGAACCGGGGTGTAATCCGTCCCTTTCGGGCCGGGTATGCGGTTTTCCCCCATCACGGGTCTTTGACGCCTCGCTGCTTTGCAAGCGGCTTTTTCTGCGTCTAGACTTCGACCATGCCTTTGAGATTCCCTGCTGCGCGCAGCTGCCGGATACTAATTCTCGCCACCGCGATGAGCGCTGTGGTGCCGATCTCGGCGCTCGGGCAGGATTTGAGGGGCGCCCCGCCGAAGCAGCAGAAGAAGCTGCCGGAGGCCCCTGGCAAGCTGCCGAAGGTCGGTGCCGACAAGACGCGTGGGCTGGATTTCCTGTTCGGCGCGCTGAAGGCTGCCCCCGATGAGGCCAGCGCCAAACACGTCGAGGCCCGGATCTGGGCGCTGTGGATGCAGACGCCGAGCGATACCACGGCGCTGTTGATGATGCGCGCCAGGGCCGCGATGGACGCCCAGCAGATGGATGTCGCGCTGAAGCTGCTCGATGCCGTGGTCAAGCTGCATCCCGACTATGTCGAGGGCTGGAACCGGCGCGCGACGCTTTATTACCTAAGGAACGACTACGTCCATTCGCTGCAGGATATCGAGCAGGTGCTGGTCCGCGAACCGCGCCATTTCGGCGCGCTGGCGGGACTTGGCATGATCATGCAGGACCTCGGCGACGAAAAACGCGCGCTTGACGCCTTCCGCAAGGCGCTCGCCGTCAATCCGCATCTCGAAAAGGTGCCTGAGCTGGTCAAGACCCTGAGCGAGAAGGTCGAGGGCCGCGACATCTGAGTGGGCCGCCACCAAATAAGGGTGGCTAGTGCAGAACGTTGCTGCCGCGTCCCGTCAGTCCGCCATGCGCCACCACGGCATGAAGCTGTTGAAGCTCCGCTTCCAGATGTTCGTTGACCAGCAGGAGTGCCCTTAGCGCGCCGCGAATGTCGCCGTTGCATCTGGCCACGATCTCGTCGATGGCCGCTTCATTCGGTCCGGAATTCATCGAAAATCCTCCAATTTTCCCGTGAGGTAACTCTTTTGTGGCTTACGGGTTGCTGTGGATTGTGGGGACAGGTCAGGCTCTCGAAAGCTTCGAGGCACGCACTCATCGGATCGCAAAAGTGCCCTTTACGCTTATAGAAAGCTGCCGATGACGGTTGTATGAAGATAGCTGTCGGGTAAGCGCCGTACGGTGGAAAACTTGCAAGGGGGGTGCCGGTCCACGAAACCCGGCGGCTTTCAAACCGTAACTTGCAAACCGTAACTTGTTTGTGCCCAGACTGATCCGGATCCTTTCGATGCTACCAGTCGTTTTCATGGCGGCGCTGTTGATGCTGGCGCTGATCTCGCAGGCCGGCGTCCTGGCCGTGCAGCGCATCTATCCGGCGCAAGGCGAGATGATCGAGGTGGCCGGCGCAACGCTCAACGTCGTTGATATCGGGCCGCGCGACGCGCCAGGTCCGGCTATCGTGTTGATCCATGGCGCCAGCTCGAACCTGGAGGCCATGCGTCAGCCGCTCGGCGATATGCTGGCCGCGAGGCGTCGGGTGATCCTGATCGATCGACCCGGCCATGGCTGGAGCACGCGTGCGCGCGAAGACGATTCGACACCGGCAATCCAGGGCGAAATGATCGAGGAGGCGCTGGGCAAGCTGGGCGTCGGCGAGGTGATCCTGGTGGTGCATTCGTGGGCCGGCGCGCTAGGGGCGCGGATGGCACTCGACTACCCGCACCGTGTCGCGGGTCTGGTGATGCTGGCGCCGGTGGCCTATCCATGGCCCGGCGGCGTCGGCTGGTACAACGAGGTCGTCACCACGCCTGTGCTCGGTCCGCTGCTGGCCTATACGATCACGCTGCCGCTCGGCTTCTTCCTGGCGGAGCGTGGGGCCCGCAATGTATTCCTGCCGCAGACCATGCCGGAAAATTTCGTCGGCGACACCGCGACGCCGTTATTGCTGCGTCCGCGCGAGTTCCTTGCCAACGCCCGCGATCTCGTCACGCTGAAGGCCGCGGTCAGGGAGCAGGCGCCGCGCTACGCAGCAATCAAGGCGGCTACGGTGGTGATTTCAGGCGACGTCGACAAGACCGTGTCGACGAGCATCCATTCGCGCCCATTCGCCGCGGCGGTGTCTGACGCAAAACTGATCGTGCTGCCGGGCGTCGGTCACATGGTGCAAAACGCGGCGCCCGACCTTGTGATGCGCGAGATCGACGCCATGTTCGGCCAAACCGCGCCCGCAACGGCTGCTGCGGCCGATTAGAGATTTGTCGGATGCAAAGTGTGGCTTTGCCGGTCGCGGCGAGAGCATGGATGAAACTCGTCATGGCCGGGCGTAGCAGTCTGCCTCGCGCAAACCGCGTAGACTTGTCTGCTGGCCAGGCCATGACGAAAAGACCAATGCCTGCGCTAGGCGCTACTTGATTTTTCCATCCTTGTCGTATTGCGAGACATACGCCCAGAGATCGTTGACTTCCTTCTCGTTCTTGATACCGGCGAAGGCCATCTTGGTGCCGGGAACCTTCGCCTTCGGATCCTTGATGTATTCCTTGAACTGGGCCTCGTTCCAGGTGATGCCGGAATTCTTGTTGGCGTCGGAGTAGTTATAATCCGGTGCGGTGCCGGACTTGCGGCCGTCCAGTCCGTTGAGCTCCGGTCCGACCTTGTTCTTGGCGCCTTCCCCGATCGCGTGGCAGGCCAGGCATTTGTTGAATGACGTCTTGCCGGCCGCGGCGTCCTGCGCCAGTGCAGCCGGTACGGCCGCCGACGATGCGATGATGACCAGCGCGCTCAGTGTCAATTTTTTCATTATCTGCTCTTCGTTGCTTGGGGGTGTGGCTCCACGGCTGTTTGTGGCATAGGCCGCGCATGATGGACAAGCCACGAAATGGATCTCGCCTTTCCTCCTTCTCGCCTACGTCTTTCGGATATTGCGGGCCTCGCCGGCTCTCGGCGGCCTACCCAAAGCGGTCCAGACGTGCTTGATTCGTCATGATAAATCGGCAAAGTCACGGGCTCCTCAAGGCCCCGGCGGGAGAGACGCTGATGACCATCATGATGCCCGCGCCGGATCAGGCGGTTTTGGATCGCCGTGAGACAATCGTCAAAGCATTGCGCGCCATCGTGCCGGGCGAGGGCGTGATCGATAGTCCCGCCGAAATGCTGCCTTACGAGTCCGATGGCCTGATGGCCTATCGCCAGCCGCCGATGGTGGTGGTGCTTCCGGATACCACCGAGCAGGTATCACGGGTTCTGAAATATTGCTTCGAGCAGGGCATCAAGGTCGTGCCGCGTGGCTCGGGTACATCGCTGTCCGGCGGCGCACTGCCGCTCGCCGATGCCGTGCTGCTGGGCCTCGGCAAATTCAAGCGCATCCGCGAGATCGATTTCGACAACCGCGTGGTCGTGACCGAGCCGGGGGTGACCAATCTCGCTGTCAGCCAGGCGGTCGCCCATGCCGGTTTCTACTATGCGCCCGATCCGTCGTCGCAAATCGCCTGCTCGATCGGCGGCAATGTCGCGGAGAATTCCGGCGGCGTGCATTGCCTGAAATACGGCGTCACCACCAACAACGTGCTCGGCTGCG
>JBKQRS010000389.1:0-7589 GCA_052143915.1 Bradyrhizobium sp. | reverse complement strand
CGCGGGATCGAGCGGCTCGGCGGTCGGCGTGCCGAGGAAGTCGTTGATCGCCGAGGCGATGCGCTTGGCGGTGGTGAAATCGGGATTGCGCAGCGCCATGCGCAACTGACTCAACTTGTTCAGGGTGAATTCGATTTCGCGCTCGATCAGCGCGCCGTTGGCGATGCGGCCGACGGTCGGCACGCCGCGGGTGATGCTGGCGGCGGCACCTTCGGCCTGGAAACCGCCGATCGCGAGCGAGCCCTGCGCCACCGCATAGACGTTGCCGTCAGCGCCGAGCAGCGGGGTGACGAGCAGGGTGCCGCCTTGCAGGTTCTTGGCGTCACCGAGCGCCGAAACCGTGACGTCCATGCGGGTGCCCTGGGTGCCGAACGCGGGCAGGTTGCCCGTGACCATCACGGCGGCGACGTTGCCGGTGCGGATGGTGGCGCCGCGGATGTTGACGCCCATGCGCTCGAGCATCGCCTGCAGTGATTGCTTGGTGAAGGGAATGTTGTTGAGGGTGTCGCCGGTGCCGTTGAGGCCGACGACGAGGCCGTAGCCGATCAGCTGGTTCTGCCGAACGCCTTCGATATTGGCGAGATCCTTGATCCGGGACGTCGCGGCAGCCGGAAGCGCGGATAGCGCCAGCGCCAGCAACGCGGCGCAGGCCAGCTGAAACACGTTTCCCGAAACTACGCTTGGCATCCTCTGCTCCCCGCTGAGGGTAGTGGCTGGGTCCGCCGATCACTCCCATGACGGCGATCCCGCATTAACTATGCGAACGCCGTGCCACGCCGGTTCTGGAGTTTAATCGTTTGAAATTATTTGAGAAATTTTGCGAAACCGGTGGCTTGGGTCGAGCGGCGCCGCGGCGAAACTGCCTGCCGGCGGCAGATTTTGCCGGGTCATTTACGTTGCATTAACCATGGCAGGCGATGCTGCGTCCTACACTGGCGAGAAGCAACGATGCGCATCTACGGACCGAACGGCACCACTCTCGGGTCTCAGGCGGGCAACGTCCGACGAACCAGCTCGAGCGGCTTTGCGCTGCCGGACGCGGCATCCACCCCCGAGACCCGCGCCGCCGCGGCGCCCAAGGCGACGGCGGGCATCGACGCGCTCCTCGCCATGCAGGGCATCGAGGACCCGGTGGAGCGGCGCAAGCGTTCGGTGCAGCGCGGCAAACGCGCGCTCGACGTGCTCGATGACCTCAAGATCGGCCTGCTGTCAGGCAATTTCGATGCTTCGACGGTCAGCCGGCTGCGCGACGCTGCCGCCAACCTCAAATCCTCTTCAGGCGACGCCGGCCTGGACTCGGTCTTGTCCGAGATCGAGTTGAGGGTCGAAGTCGAGCTGGCCAAGGCCGGCCAGTTCTGAAGCCCCGGAAATTTCGACAGACGACGTCAGGCGGCCATCGACCTGCGCTGGGCGTCATAGCGGCGTTGCGCGGCCAATACTTCTTTCAGATTGCGCTCAGCCCAATCGCGGAGCGGATCGACCGCGCCGGCTAGCGTCGCGCCCAGCGGGGTGATCGAATACTCCACCGTCACCGGCACGGTAGCGATGGCGCGGCGGTGGATCAGGCCGTCGCGCTCAAGACTCTTGAGGACCTGCGACAACATCTTCTGCGAGATGCCTTCGATCGCGCGGCGCAGCTGATTGAAGCGCACAGGTCCGGCCCTGAGCAGCAGCAGGATCAGCACCGCCCATTTGTCGCCGACGCGATCCAGGATTTGGCGCGTCGGGCAATCGGCCGAATAGGCATTGGCGACTTTCACGGGGTTACTCCGGCGTAATCAGGTGACGTTTGAGTGCTCTCTTAACACTTACACTCTTTGCGTTATCTAGTCACCATCGGATACCAAACATCCGTCGCAAAGGAGTTGATCATGAAAATCGCCGTTGTCGGTGCGTCCGGAAATGCCGGTTCGCGCATTGTTGCCGAGCTTGCGCGCCGTGGCCACACGGTCACCGCCGTCGCCCGTCACCCCGAGAGAATCGCAACCCAGCCCAATGTCGTGGCCAAGCAGGGCGACGCGCTGGATCGGACCGCCCTGACCCAGCTGCTGGCCGGTCATGACGCGGCGATAAGCTCCATCCATTTCCTCGCCAGCGATCCGGACACGCTGATCGGCGCCGCCAGAGACTCACATGTCGGCCGCTATCTCGTCGTCGGCGGCGCCGGCAGCCTTGAGGTGGCGCCCGGCGTCCGGCTGGTGACGACGCCGGGATTCCCCGTGGCATACAAGGCGGAGGCCGAGAAGGGCGCAGCCTTTCTCGATCGGCTTCTGGAGGAGAAGGAATTGAACTGGACCTTCCTGTCGCCGTCGGCCCTGTCTACGGCGGGCCAGCGGACCGGCAAGTTCCGGCTCGGGGCCGACCAGCTTTTGACCGCGGCGGATGGGAAAAGCTGGATATCCTTCGAGGATTTCGCGGTTGCGCTCGCCGACGAAATCGACCGTCCGGCCCATATCCGCAGGCGTTTCACGGTCGGTTATTGACCGGCTGGCCCCCGGCAGGGCCGGCTTGTGCCTCGGCAAGGCTTTGGGGGCGCTCCGTCTTTCCGGAGGGGCGATATTGTCTGTCACAACATGCCACTATATAAGGCGCGCGCGGGCGGACCCTTACTACCGCCCGACCAGCGCGCTCGATTCGAGTTTCCTGCGCTATTTCCGGGAGTTCGAGCAGGAACTTCAGAAAGAAGAGCGACGCTGAAAATTCAATTGGTAGTGCCCCTTTGTATACGAAGTTCGTGTAAGAGGATGCCGCAAGAGATCACGGGATTCGGAAACGGGCACTCGAACGTACAGATGGGCTGACCTTGGAAAAGTTGAAGAATTATCGACCCTCCGAAAAAGAGCCTTTCATGAACGATCGCCAGCGCGATTATTTTCGCGCCAAGCTGCTGGCGTGGAAGGACGAGATCTTGCGGGAATCGCGGATCACGCTGCAGACGCTTCAGGAAGAGAACGTCAACCATCCCGATCTCGCCGACCGCGCATCGTCGGAGACCGACCGCGCGATCGAGCTGCGCGCCCGCGACCGGCAACGCAAGCTGATCTCCAAGATCGATGCGGCGCTGCAGCGCATCGAGGATAATACCTACGGCTATTGCGAGGAGACCGGCGAGCCGATCTCGCTGAAGCGGCTGGAAGCCCGGCCGATCGCAACGCTGTCGGTGGAGGCGCAGGAGCGCCACGAGAAGCGCGAGAAGGTCTATCGCGACGAGTAGGGCGGTCAGCCGCCGCGCGGCGCCGAGTTAAGCGCGGCCGCAAGACCCTTGGGATCGTCGGTGCCGATGCGGCGGATATCGCCGGACTTCAGCTGGAGTTCAACGGCGTCGAGACCGGACACATTATAAAGCCGGAAGCCCGGTGCGGTCCGGATGCCGAATCCGTTCCACCAATGGTTGCGCACAACCGCGACGTTGCGGATTTCATCGCGTGCAAGCCGGTAGGTCCAGAACCCCGGACCGAAGTGCCAGCGCAGCTCGTTGTCATCGACCTCAACCGTGAGCGAATGGAAGAGCACGGCGACGGCGATGAGGACGACCAGCATGACGGTCATCGGTATTTGTCCCGTGCGCCAGGTGACCGCGGAGCCGAACGCGCCGGCGGCCAGGCAAACGAGCAGAATCACCAACCCGCGCTGTGTATGATGGTATGGCATTGCCAGACCCTCCCGCTGGAAAACCGGATGGAACCGGCCTTTCTGATGAGAACATGATGTCGTCGCCGGAGTTCTAAATTTGGTTCACGGGGTACTCAAAAACAGTTCGCTCGCCACATCTGCCGACGTAGCGAGCGATTTGGCGTTGAGATGAGGAGGCTATCCTCAAGCGTCAGTTTGCCAGCGGGTCCGGACGCATCTGCACCTTGAAGACTTTTGGCAGAACGCCCTTGCCACCTTCGCTATGGAAATTGGCGCGCGTACCGGACGTCGTCCAGAGACCGCGGCCCTTCCAGCCTGCATTCGGGTCGTCGATCCGGCCATCGACGTTCTTGCTGAAGAACCCGAGGGGATAGGGGATTCGAAGGTCGACGAACTTGCCGTCGACCAGGGCAAGCAGGGACTCGCTGCCATTCGCCGATGCAATCGGCACGTTCGCCCCGAGGCCAAGCGTGTTGTAGACGTCGACCCAGATATAATAGGCGTGATTGGCGCTGCCCTTTTCGTCGACCCCTTTGAATTGCGGTCCGGGCATCCGGTAGAGCGTCCAGCCCTCGGTGCATTGCTTGCCGGTCGCCGCGTCGGGTCCGGAGAGCGGGG
Organism: Bradyrhizobium sp.; assembly: GCA_052143915.1. Classification (GTDB taxonomy): domain Bacteria; phylum Pseudomonadota; class Alphaproteobacteria; order Rhizobiales; family Xanthobacteraceae; genus Bradyrhizobium. Next base: position 3,338 of record JBKQRS010000389.1, on the reverse strand, counting down.
TCTTGCATTTGGATCGATCGAAACTGGCGAGATGCCCGCTCGAGAGAACCGTCCAGGCGACGCCGTTCGAATCGACATCGACGCCCCGGGTACCGAATGCGCCCTCTGGCGGCTGGAAAATCTCGGAGACGGCGGTCTTCGTCGGATCACTGCCCGGGATCAGCCGGATCAGCAAGCTCGGCTGCGCGATGCGCGAGAAGCCCGGGCCCATCGCCTGGCCCCAGATCACGTCGCCCTTCGGGCTGGGCATCACGCCGTAGAATGCGGCCTTGACCCATTTATCCTTGGCAGGATCGGTCGGTTGATTGGCGGCAACAAAGGCTTCGCGCTTGCCGGTGCCGGTGACGTTCACCACCGTGGGTGTCCAGCCCTGCGATTTCATCTCATCGCCGGTTGAATCAAACTGCTTGGTGTTCAGCCATCCGACAACGCCGCTGTATGGCTGTCCGGCGCTGGTCCAAAGCGTATTGTTCGCATCGCGCGCGAAGGACAGATGCTGTGTCGGGAAGCAAGTGTCGATCAGAGTCCATTTCTCGGTCTTTGGATCGTAGACCGAAAGCTGGCGGCCCGATTCCTTCAACGGTGCCACCTGGGCCGACGGCAGGTCAGATCCGGCCTTGCAGCTGGCAGGATTGGCAGCCGGCCGGATGCGGGCGGTGAACCAGACGCGGCCTTTCTCGTCCATCATGGGATTGTGGATGCTGGTGTGGCTGTCCCAGATCGGCTCCTCGCCCCAGAACACCGACGGCCCCAGCGGGTCATCCTTGCTGCTCGGCGTCGCCGGATCCCGGTAGGGATGCTTGATGAGCTTCGTTGTATTGTGGACGGGATCGAGCACCGGGACGAAGTCCGTGCTCTCTTCCGGCGATCCGTAGATCATGCCGTTGGCGTTAACCGTCGGGTTTCGCTTGTCGGTCGAAATCGCGTCGTGCAGGTACATCTTCGGCGTGCCCCAGTCCCAGGCACTGATGACGACGTTGCGCTCGATGCCGGTCGGACGATGCGGCTTGTCGAACGGAAGTTCGCCCGCCTTGATGCGATCGGTCCAGTCCGCGAACATCTTGTAGCCGCGGACCGGCCCGAGGCGGGTGATGGCGAGCGCCATGTTGTTCATGGCCTGCCCGGATTGCAGGCGGCGCTCCCACAGATCGACCGAATTCTTGAATTCGCCGAGCTCCGCGGTGTGGGGGGAACGGACGTTCTTGCTGCCCAGCGCGTGGCACGACTGGCAGGAATTCTTGATGGTATCGATCCAGTCGGATTGGGTTTGCATGCCGGCGGGCATGCCGGTGGGACTCTTGTCCGAGCCGGGAAACTCGCTTTCGGCGGGGATCTTGAGCATCGAGTACCAGTACATCCCCGGATAATATTCGGCCGCCGCGGCCTCGTTCGGCGCAGGCTTGGCGGTCAGATCGATGGTCTTGCCCGGAACGACGTCCTGCTTGTCGGAGTCGATCAGGCCATAGCCGCGCGCCCAGATCTTGTATTTTGCCGCGGGCAGCTGCGGAATAACGAACTGGCCCTGATCATTGGTGACGACCATCTTGGCGAATTTGGTCGGAAGATCGGTGGTTTCCGCGATGACCCAGACGCCGGCCTCAGGCCCCTTGGCGCCGGTGACCTTGCCGCCGATCGCGTCGGCGGCGACGGCCGGCGCGGCCTTCTGCTGCGCACTTAGCGGACCACAATATCCCATCACGAATGAGGCGATCACGAGCGCATGGAAAACGGCGCGCCGATGGCGATGAAGGATCATGGTTTTCGCTCCCGTTGACCGTGGAACTTTGGTGTTCCAGCGTTTTGCGACAATGTGAAATGACGTCTTGTAGTCCCAAATAGCATCCAATGAATGCGGCTTGCTGTCAACGTGGCTTCCGCCGCACGGGCGACGCTGGCGCAGGTGCAGCAAAGCCGTCGCGCTTCGCCGATTCTGCCTGGATCGGATCGTTCTTCCATTCCGGAAATCCACAACCGATCCGCGATTGATCCAACCAAACTGAAAAGCCGGGACAAGGCTCCCGGATGCAGGGAGCATCTATCCTCGGCTTTGCCGAGTTGCCCTCGGCCTGCGGCAAATCAGATCGCCGTCACGTTTTCGAAAGTCGGGCTCCCGCTGACGCGCCTGTCCTGAAACGTCCCGCGCTGAATAGGTCCGGCTCTGAAGAGTCCTGGAAATCTTGAGAAACAAAAAGCCCTGATGATTTAGGGATTTTGGATAGAGCCGCGGTCGTCCTTGTGACAATTTTGGGAAAAGATGATCCGGCTGTGAAGGCGGGGGCTTCGGACACTCTTTCCAATTTGTAACTTCCCTTGATCAAGCGCTGTGTCACCCTGCGCGCGATACGGATCAAACATCGGAGCAAAGCGTGACCGACGATGAGCGCGATGGTTCGGCCGAGTTTTCGGATCTCTATGCACGGTTGCTGAATGCCGCTCTCGACGAAACGAATTCTTCGCTGTCGCCGCGAATGCGGGGACGCTATCTGGTGGCACATGTCGCCCGCGGAATTTTGATGACCGGGATTGCGCCGGAGTCGTTTTGGCAATCGAGGATCGTTCGCAATCAGGGATTAGGACATGGCGAAACGCCGGTTCTTTGATCGTCCCTCGGGTTTGACGGTAGCCGAAATCATTTCACTGACGGGAGCCGAATGCTTCAATACTGCGCGGCTTTCGCACCTGATCACGGATGTCGCGCCGGTCGATCTTGCCGGGCCGACCGATCTCACCTTCATCGAAAGCAACAAATACGCCGACGCCCTGGCGAAGACGCGCGCCGGCGCCTGTCTGATGCCGCAGCGTTTCGAAAGCCGGGCGCCTGACGGCGTTATCGTGTTGCGCACGCCCGAGCCCTATCGCGCGTTCGTCGCCGTGCACAGTGAGCTTTATCCCCAGTCCCTGCGTCCGACCCCGCTGTACGAGGGCAGCGGCATCGCCGAGGGCGCGACCATTCATCCCACCGCCCGGCTGGAGAGCTGCGTCACGGTCGATCCGGGAGCCGTGATCGGCCCTCGCGCCGAAATCGGTGCCGGAAGCATCATCGCCGCAACGGCCGTGATCGGGCCCGATGTCCTGGTCGGCCGCGATTGTACGATCGGCGCCGGCTGCTCGATCATGCATGCGCTGATCGGCGATCGCGTGGTCATCCATCCCGGCTGCCGCATCGGCCAGGACGGCTTCGGTTACATCACGGACACCGACCAGCGGAAGATTCCGCAAACCGGTCGCGTCATCATCCAGAACGACGTCGAGATCGGCGCCGGGACGACGATCGATCGTGGCGGCATCAGGGACACCGTGATCGGCTATCCGATTCACACATCTCGAAAACCGACTCA
>JBKQRS010000388.1:0-22277 GCA_052143915.1 Bradyrhizobium sp. | reverse complement strand
ACCACGATCGCGCCGGTGATCGGGCTGCGGCGCGATCTGGCGCGGGACATGCGTACCTCGGCGTGCCGATTGATCACCGCTTCGATCTCCTCGGGGTGAACCTTCAAGCCGCCAATGTTGATGATGCCGCCGCGCCGGCCGACGAAGTGGTACCTGTCCCCGCGCAGTTCGACCATGTCGCCGGTGTCGACGAAGCCCTCGCTGTCGGTCAGGGCGGCCGCTTGCCGGCCGACATAGGCATGCGCGGCGCGGCTCGATCGAATCCGCAGCGATCCGTCCACGATCTTCATTTCGACGCCGTCGCGGCTCTCCCCGATCATGGCAGCGGGAAAGCCCTCAAGGCCGTCGTTCACGGCAAAGCCGACACCGGCCTCGGTCGAGGCATAAGCGTGACCGATCGAGGCCGCAGCAAACGCGCGCCGCAAACCATCCAGGACGGCCTGGTCGGCAATCTCGCCCGACAGCCGAACGTAGCGCGGTGAAAAGCCGGAAGCCGCGCCGCTCATCAAGAGCTTGCGCCAGTGCGACGGCGTGCCCGATATGTGCGTGACAGCCTTGTCCCGCAGGCGTGCCACATAATCGGCGATCGGCTCGCCGGGCTCCGACAGCACCATCGAACCGCCGCCGATGACAGCGCGCAGGAATATCTGAAGGCCGCCATACCGCCTGATGTCGTAGAACGTCGCCCACACCGGCGGAGCGCCGCGGGCCGGACCGTCTGCGACAATCGCGCCGGTCAATCCCTCCAGGCTGTGGTTGACGATCTTCGGAACGCCTGAAGTGCCTGAAGTCAGCATCAACCATTCGGTCGGCCGCTCGGTCTTTGCCCGCGCAGCCGTGCGCACGGGCCCGCGGGCCGCCACCACCAGATACACGCCGGCGTCGCTCCAGCGTGCCGGTTCGTCGGTAACGATGGCATCGATTTCCGCATCTTCGATCAGGGTTTTGACGTGATCGGCCTCGAGATCGGGTGGACACAGCAGCATGCGCCGGGCCACGCCATCGATCTCGGTCATCACGAGGGCGGATATCAATTGATCCGCGACTGCAAGCAGCACCGAGCGCCCCGAGATCTGGCGCGGGCGGCCCACGAGGCAGGTTTCATCAACGATATTCGTCAGCGAAACAACTTGCCGCGCGTCCGAAAGGGTGCGGCCCTTCAGGTCCGGATCAAGATAGTCACGCAGCGCGAAGACTTCACGCGGGGACATTTTCGTAGGCCCTGACGAAGTCGCCTATCGTAAGAGGAAAGCTTGCATCCTCCGATATGGTAAACGGATCGACGCCCAGATCATCTTCAAGCCGCGCAACCAGGATGGCGAAAGCAAGCGAATCGAAGCCAGTTTCGTGAAGAGACAGATCATCGTCGAGCGGCGGCAGGCTGACCTGCTGCTCGACGGCGATCTGCTGGATCGCCGAAATAATCCTTAACCTTATCGACATGGATTGTTTCGCCTTCTCATTAAATTATGAAAGGCCATGATAGAGCGCAAATGTGAAATAACAGCCTCTTTCAGTGATCTTTTGCGTCCGTTGGTAAACACCATGCTCGACGTCAAGCCGCGGTTTCGCGAGATAAAGGAAAGCGATCTTGACGCGATCGGCGACTTGCTGACGAGGGGTTTCGTACACCGCAGCCGCGAATACTGGATGGTCGGCCTCCACCGTCAAGGCGCCCGGTCTCTGCCGCCAGGCGCGCCACGCTACGGCTACCTGCTGGAGCATCAGGGCGTGCCGGTCGGCTGCCTGCTGCTGATTTATTCGAGCAAGATCATCGACGGCGAATCCGCGACCTGCTGCAATGTTTCAAGCTGGTATGTCGATCCGGCATTCCGCAACTATGCGGCGCTGTTTGCGTCGATGACGCAGAAGCGCAAGGACGTCACCTATTTCAACGTCACGCCGGCGATTGCGACCTGGCCGATTCTCGAGGCGCAGGGCTTCGTGGCCTATTGTCGCGGTCTCTATTTCTCCCTTCCTGCCCTGTCGCGAGACGGCCGCAGCATGACGGTCGAAGCCGTTACCCCCGACACGGCCGTGATCGCGGGACTGCCGGATGCGGAGCTGGCGATGCTCAAGCGCCATGCGGAATATGGCTGCCTCAGTCTGGTATGCCGCACCGCCGACGCCGTCCTTCCTTTCATTTTTTTCTCACTGCGAAAGCGCCGCGGAATAATTCCCCTGCCCGTGATGCAGCTCGGTCATTGCCGCAGCATCGCCGACTACGTCAAATGTGCTGGCACGATCGGGCGCTACCTGCTGCTGCGGGGCAAGCCGATTATCGTCCTTGACGCGAACGGCGCGGTGGCGGGCTTGCCCGGCATCTACAGCGAGGCGCGCGGCCGCAAGTATTTCAAGGGCCCGCACCAACCCCGGCTCGGCGATCTCGCCGACACCGAACTCGCCATTTACGGGATGTAAGCAGGAGCCGGTTCGCCGAGCGAGGCCTATAGCCGAATAGAGCCTTCCGATATCTGCGCATAAGTCGCCGCATCGATCGGAAAAAAAACGCCGGATTTCGGATCCCTGAAGAACAGTGGGTCCGCGACGCGGTGTGGGTCGAACCCGCCGCGGATTAGGTCCTGCTTTTTCTGCTTGAAGGTCTCGGTGCTATCCAATGTCGCGCAAACACGGACGAAAGCCGGGCAGGCATAGGCCGGCAGCCGGCGCGCGAGATGATCCTTGAATTCGACGAGATCGAAGCGGTCGTCGGTCACGATCGCAACCATTCCAGCGCGGCCGTCGGCGCCTCGAACCTCCACGCCGTAAGTAGTCGCCTCGACGACGCCCGGGCAATCCACGACGGCTTCGTTCACCTCGGACGTTGCGACATTCTCTCCCTTCCAGCGGAAGGTATCCCCGATCCGGTCGACGAAATGAAAATAGCCGCTTTCGTCGAGCATCATCAGATCGCCGGTCCGAAACCACGCATCGCCTTTCGCGAGCACGTCGCGCAGCACTTTCTTCTCGGTCTCGGCCGCGTTGGTGTAACCCTCGAAGCGGCCTCCCCCGTCATCGGCCGTTCCGATCCGCCCGACGGCTTCGCCGACCTCGCCGCGGGCGCAGGGAACACAAAGACCGTCCGGGTTTCGAACGGGCGCGCCATGCTCCGGATCGACGCGAACGATCGCCGCCGGAAAGCGATGCGCCAGCAACGGCGGAATTCGGCCGATCGCGCCGGGCTTGCCCTCCACATTGTAGAGCGAGAAATTGCCCTCGGTCGCCGCGTAAAACTCCAGTATCTGCGGAATCGAGAAGCGCGCCTGAAAGGCTTGCCAGATATCGCCGCGCAAACCATTGCCGCAGGCGAGCCGAAGCCGATGCCGGTTCTCGAATTCAGACACCGGCGCCTTCAGAAGATACCGGCAAAGCTCGCCGATATACTGGAACAGGGTGCAATCCCACCGCACGATATCGTGCCAGAAAGAGCCGGCGGAGAATTTTTCCGACAGTACCACCGATGCACCCGCGCTCAGCATGCTGCATGGCGCGACGACGCCGCCGACGCTGTGAAACAGCGGCAGGCAATCGAACAACCGGTCCTCGGGCGAGGCGTCCGTCAATCCCGCAAACCAGCCGCCCCAATTCAGAATGCGCCGGTGACTGATGTTGGCGGCCTTTGGCAGGCCGGTCGTTCCGGACGTATAGATCAACAGCGCCCGATCGTTGATGGTGATCCCACCTCGCTCGGCCGGCGTCAGCCGGCTTCCATCCAATCGATCCAGAACTGCCTCGATACCTGGTCCATTCGCGCCGCCACCGTGCAGCCAGATTTTCGGCACCCGCTTCAAATGCGGCTGGGCCTTCTCAAACACGGCCGCGAGCTCATGCCCGAGAATGACGTGGTCCGCGGCCGCGACGTTAATGCAGTGAGAAAGCGACGGCCCAACCAGCCTGGTATTGATGAGCGCCACGACGCCGCCGACCCTGGAGATACCGAGCCAGGCGGCGACGTAATCCGGACGGCCTGGCATGAAGAGGCAAACCTTATCGCCGGCGCCGATGCCCGCGGACAATGCCCAGCGTGCGTAGCGGTTTACCCGGTCGGCAAGGGCCCGGTAGCTGAACGTCTCAACGTCCGAAACCAGCGCGAACCGGTCCGGCTGTCGTTCCGACCAATCCTCGACGACGTCAGCAAACAAGCGCCGAGGGTTGGCCTCGATGCGCGAGGTAAGCTCAATGGCCTTCAGCCAGCTCTTGGCGGCAGATGGCTTGCCGCGCAGCCGCGGACTGCCTGTCGGTTGCTCAATGACGCCTGCGTTCATGGCCGAATACTTGTTGATTGAACGCCATCTATAGCCGCGGCGGCCTGACCATGGGTTAACCGGCGCGGTTAAAGGCCGCGTGGCGATGTTCTTGCAAACATCGGGGATGGCGCGCTGCACCTTCGCACGCTCCCCGGTTAGCCCGGGAAAGGAAAAACCCGTCCGCTTGATTGCGGACGGGTTGGTAGAAGTTTTACCGCTGAGAACGGAGGAAGTACGACCGCCAAATGTCTTGAAGTAATCGCTAGCCGAAAGCCGTCGAATTATTTCAGCGACGTATTGATGGACGAGAATTTCGTGTTGAGGTTGGAGCCAAGGCCATTGACCGCGGCGATGATCGCGAGGCTGATGCCCGCAGCAATCAGGCCATATTCGATCGCGGTGGCCGCAGACTGATCGGCCCAAAACCTTGCGAAAATATTCTTCACAGTACCTCCTGGTAAATCACGCCCCGATCCTTCGGGATCCTCGCGCAGGACTGTGGGGTCAAGAACTTAAAATCGAGCCAATGAGTGTAATGAATGATTAATTAAAACAAAGTCGGCGTCGCGGCGCATCTCTCAATCTCGCGGCAAGCCGAATTATCGACGGCCCCTCAGCCTTCGGTGCCAGCGTGGTCCGGGATCGCATGTTGCGGATCCCAAGGCAGCCGCTGGATACTAGTGGGCGTGAACGACCAGCTTTTCTTCCGCGAAGAACTGGAGCGCGCCATAGCCTTCCATGTCGACGGCATAACGAAAGTTGCCGTCCGTGGTTGGAAACACCGCTATGACGACGCCGCCTTCATGGTCGTCAGCCGCTTTTTCGACTCTCTCGCCGATCGCAAATTTGGCCATCGCGAACTCCTTCTGGAATCGTCGATGCGATTATCCCCACAAATTGGTTAACGGATCTTAAGCAAAGGCGGCGCGGGGTTAGGGTGCCCATTTCAGCGGCAGCGCAGGGCGCTAAAATGCACCATAGGAAGTCATAAACCCTTATGGACGCGCATGAATTTTACCACGATGATGGCAATCCCCCGCCATGCAAAACCAACCGGTTCCCGGCAATGTCTGCTGATCCCATCGTTGAGAGGCCGCGATGATCGACCGGCGGGCATTCCTTCATTCAGCGGCGCGCGCCGGGCTCGTGTGGCTCGGCGCCGAATCGATGGCGTCGGCGCAAGCTAGCTCCTACCCGTCCCATCCCGTGCGATGGGTGGTTCCCTACACCGCGGGCGGCGCCACCGACGTGCTGTCCCGCTTGATCTGCCAACGCCTGTCGGATCGGCTTGGCCAGCCGTTCATCGTTGAAAACAAGCCGGGCGCCGGCAGCAATATCGGGACCCAGGCCGTCATCAGTTCGCCGCCGGACGGATATACCTTGCTGCTGACGAGCACCGCCAACGCCATCAACGCCTCGTTCGATCCCTCGTTGCCCTATGACTTCGCGACGGGCATCGTGCCGGTCGCGGGCCTCGCCCGCATTCCGCTGGTGCTGGTGGTCAACAACGACCTTCCGGCCCGCAGCGTCGCGGAATTCATCGCCTACGCCAGGGCCAATCCGGGCAAACTCAGCATCGCCTCCTCGGGTATCGGCACCTCGCTTCATCTTTCCGGCGAGCTGTTCAAGGCGATGGCCGGGATCCAATTCGTTCACGTGCCCTATCGCGGGTCGGCTCCCGGCCTCGCCGACGTGATGGCCGGCCAGATCCAGGGCATGTTCGATAACGTCACGTCTTCGTTCGAACTGGTGCGGTCGGCAAAATTGCGGGCGCTCGGCGTGACGACAAAGGAGCGATCTGAAACGATGCCGGAGGTGCCGCCGATCGGAGACACCCTCACCGGGTTCGAAACCAGCTCATTTTACGGCGTCGGTGCCCCGCACGGCACACCGCGGGAAATCGTCGATCTCCTGAACCGGGAGATCAACACCGCCCTCGCCGATCCCGTCATCAAACAGCGGCTCGGCGAGCTCGGCGCCGTTCCGATTACAGGCAACGCCAGTCAGTTCGGAGCCATGCTCGCCGTCGAAACCGAGCGCTGGAGCAAGGTTGTCGAACTATCGGGGCAAAAGAAGGAGTGAGGCCCGGGAGGGATCGTTCCCCGGATGGTTGCGTGATCTCCCGGGACAGGTCGCTCTCCCCCGCTTGATCTTTGTCAACAATCCGCCAGGCTGATTTGATATTGAGATGACATGATCAAGCGCAGCGACCCATGGCATACGCGTTCCACCTTCAGCAGGTCGGCGCACGTCCTTGAGAGGACCGGGCTTGCCTTGACCGGCGCCTCATGCGGGCTGTTCGTTGCCGCGCATGTGGGACGGGCCGACATCGACCTGATCGGTTCGGCTGCCGCAGTGTTCGCCATGATGCTTTACGGGGCCGCCGGCTTTTATCTCGGAATCGATCTGCCACAAGCCCCTCCCGATCACCGCATGCACCTGCCGCTGCGGCACGGACTGGGCAGCAGGGCGGATATCGTCGAACTGCTAAGTGCGGCCGGCACTTTCCTCGCCGCGGTGGCGGCAGTGGTATCGGTCTCCAGCATCGTGCTGGACGAAACCCCGCACGCGAGCAGCGCTCTCCTGATCTGTCTGAGCTGGGCGATCGGCGCCACCATGCAGATCGCCGCCGGCATCATCGCGCGAATAAAGGCAGAGACTTCCACCACATCATAGGCAATCCCGGCCGCATCGACCCGAGCGCCATTGCGATGCGCGCTTGCGATTCTTGGGAACGAAATGCCGCAAAATACTGATTTTCCCGAGCTTGATCCAAGACAAAGTCTCAGGCTGCATCTCATGGTCTATTTTTGAAAATAAACGATCTACGACATGAGGAGTGTGGCATGACAAATGAATCGATCAAAGTTCTTCTCATGATCATGCTGTTAGCCGGTCTTCGAACGACGATTTTCGTGACCGGGACGCGCAAATCCCAGCCAAGGTCGGGATACCGGGTGCTTCTCGACAGGATCATGGCGCTGGTTTGGTCGGCGATGGCGTTGCCGGGTCGCGCGTTGCAGCCAATCGTCATAAGGCGCGAATCCTCCAAACGTCGACCTCTGCGCTGAACAAGCGTCCGCGCGATCGGTGCTGCGGCGCGGCGGGCGCCTGCTTGACGCGGTCGAGCCGATTTCCTTCCACAAGTCGTTTCCGCGGTTGACCCTGATCAAGCCTAGAATGCCTTTTCCGGTTAGCTTAGCCACGCATTTTCGAAAGACTAGCTTGGAGGCCATTCATGCGTGCGCACCAGATCATGACCCCGCACGTGATTACGGTCGGCGCCGACACGACCATCGTCAAGGCTGTCAACATGATGTTGCGGCACCACATCAGCGGGCTGCCCGTGGTCGACGCTGCGGGCAGGCTGATCGGCATCGTTTCGGAACGTGACTTCATCCGCCGTGCGGAGACCGGGACACAGCACAAGCGCGGGCGGTGGCTGACGTTCCTCGCCGGCGCAGACCGTGTCGCGGCCGAATTTGCCCATGAGCACGGCCGCAGGGTCGGCGAGATCATGACGCCTAATCCCCTCACCGTAGCCGAGGGTGCGCCGCTCGATCAGGTAGTGCAGATCATGGAATCCAACAACGTCAAACGTCTTCCGGTCATGCGCGGCGACCGAATGGTCGGGATCCTCACCCGGTCCGACTTTCTTGCAGCTGTTGCGGGCCTTGCCCGCAGCGCTCCGGGCCCGTCCGCGGATGACGATCATATTCGCAGCAAGGTCATGGCCGCTATCGCGCAGGCTCCCTGGCGGCCGTGCCGGCTTAACGTCACCGTCCGTGACGGAATCGTGAGCCTCGGCGGCGTCATCAAGAGAGAGAGCGCTCGAAAAGCCGCGATCGTGGCCGCGGAAAATGTTGCCGGCGTCAAGAAAGTGCAGGACCATCTGTGGCTGGCGCCCGCCTATCCTCCTCCAGAGGAGGATTTTGGCGGGGGCGATTTCGTTTCACTGCAGGAGCAACCTTCAACCATAGACGATGAGCCGCTTTGAGAACGATCAAGGGCGGGCCTCGCTCGGGGAAACCGGATGCGCAACTTAGCATTACATATTGCTGTCGCGCTGGCGCTCTGCGGCGGAGGCGCCGCGACGTTTGCGCAGGATGTCGAAAACGGCCGTCGGTTGTCGGAGCGCTGGTGCACGGAGTGTCACGCCATCGAGCCCGCTCCGGGAAAACCCAGCCGGATGATTTCATTCGCAGCCATTGCCGCGAGGCAGGACATCACCTCTGACATGATCAGTTCGTTTCTGCTCATGCCCCATGCCACGATGCCGAACATGCCACTGAGCCGCAAAGACGCGCAGGATATCGCCGCGTACATCATGGAAATGAAGAAGTAGCGGCAAGATCGCCGGAACTGAGGAAAAATAATTCACCAACAGGAGAAGCGTGGCCACAATCAGAAGAGCCACAGCGATCTTGGCGTCCATCTTGCGGCCCTTCAGAGAATTCAAAGGGTAATTTTTGCAGAAAATATTCTGCTGTTCCCGCCGGCGAATGCCTTGAGGCATCTCAACTCCCGGGGGGTTAAGGCCGCACTGGTTTGAGCTGGATCAAACCGGGTCTGCATTCTTGCGCTCTAATGATGATGCGACCGCAACCGCGGCGCTATCCAGAACAGGGTAGAGAGGCGGCCATGCTGAAAAATCTTCTTGTCCATATCCCCTCCGAACGTCCGATCCGTCCGCTCGTCGACAGTGCGATCTCGTTAGCGGTCAGCTCTTCGGCGCATCTCGACGCGGTTTCGATCGGCTTTGAAAGCGCAAACATAGGTCTTGCCGTCGATGGCGCTGCCGCGGTGGCAGCCGTGTTTGACCTCGAACGTGAGCGCGCATTGGCGCGCGCCAATGCCGCACTTGCGGTATTCGAAACCGAGGCGCGCAATGCCGGCATCGCCTATCGCTGTCAGGCTCTCACCGCGGTTCCTGTCGAAGCCTTCGCAACGTTGGGGGCGACGGCGCGGCTGTATGATTTGAGCATCGTCCTGCAGCCGGACCCCGACCAAACCACTTCCGACAACCTGATCCCGACAGAAGTGCTTTTTCAGGCTGGCGGGCCGGTGCTGTTCATTCCCTATACCCACAAAGGTGCGTTCAAGCCCCGACATGTTGGAATCGCCTGGGACGGCAGCCGCTTGGCGGCGCGTGCCCTCCGTGACGCAGCGCCATTCCTGGCCCACGCGAGTTCCATTACCATCATCAGCGTCAACGAGGCGCAAAACCCGACGGAAGCATCCGCGGCTGATCTGGTGACGCATTTGGCGAGACGCGGGCTTGCCGCGCGTGTCGAGAGCATGAGCATGGACCATGCCAGTATTCAGCCGGCCATCCTGTCGATTGCGGCCGATGCCGACATCGACCTTATCGTCATGGGCGGCTACGGGCATTCGCGTCTGCACGAGCGAGTGCTGGGCGGCGTTACGCGCGGGATGCTGCAGTCCATGACCGTGCCGACGCTGATGTCGCATTGAGCGCATGCATCGGCAGTCAATGCCACTGTCTGCTCTTGAGCGGGCTAGTTTGTGGTCGCCTCGCCGAGATACACGGCCTTGACGCGGGCGTCGCGCGCCACCTGCTCGGGTGTCCCCTCAACCAGCAGCCTTCCGGCGACCAGGACCGAAATGCGATCAGCGAAACTGAATACCAGGTCCATGTCGTGTTCGATCAAGAGAACCGTAACGTCCCGCGGCAGGCTCGCCACGACGGCAAGGATATCGTGCCGTTCACTTTCGGGAACGCCTGCGGCCGGCTCGTCCAACAACAGGACCCGCGGCCTTGTCGCGATCGCGAGCGCAATTTCGAGCAGGCGCTGCTTGCCGTAGGGCAAGTTGGCCGTCGGCTCGTTCATCACATCGAGCAAATGGAATCGCGCGAGGCTTTCGGCAATTTCCCCATTGATGTCGGCCCGCGTGCCCATCCTCCGCCACCAGTCTCCGCCGTGACCCATGCGCTCCGATACCGCCAGACCGATCGTCTCCAACGGCGACAGATCCGCATAGAGCTGATTGATCTGGAACGTCCGCGACAACCCCCGCCGCACGCGCTTGTGCGCCGGGAGCGCGGTGATGTCGCTTCCTTCCAGCAGGATGCAGCCGGCGTTGGGGCGAAGAACTCCGGTCAGGAGATTGATCACGGTCGTCTTGCCGGCGCCGTTCGGCCCGATAAGGGCATGACGTGCGCCGGCCTCGATACGAAGCGAAAGATTATTGGTGACAGCCAGCCCGTCGAACCGCTTTTCAAGTCCGATGGTTTCCAGTGCGAACGTCACATCAGATCTCCGACGTCCGGCTTCAGTTTGGCGAGCCGGTCGCGCCGGCGCCACTGCGAAGCAGCGTATTTACTTTACAGGCGGCCCATGCCGCCGCCCGGGGAGGAAAGCATCAAAGCATGATCCGGAAAAGAGGGACCCGGTTTTCCCTCGCGACAAACGCGAATACGTTTGCGCGGAGATCATGCTCAAACAAAGAGATGAGATCATGATCCGATTCAGCCTAATCGGATCATGATCTAGGCCGCCTTAGCCGCTTCAACTGGTTCGTTCGACAACAGCATGACCGCCGACGCCGTGTTCGAGATCGGAATGTGATAGGAGCGGCGCAGCTCCTTCACCCGCCCCTGCATCGCCGCGCGCGCCGCGATCCAGCACATCAGCTCCACGCCCTGCGCGCCGGCCTTCTCGACGACGTCGAGCGCCGAATATTTATTGAGTGCGGAGACGTCGCCCGCGATCGCATCCATACATTCTTGGTCGAAATCCTTGTTGATGAAACCCGCCCTCTCGCCGTCGAGCTGGTGCGACAGGCCGCCGCTGCCGAGAACGAGTACCTTTACGTTCTCACCATAGGATTCGATCGCCCGGCCGACCGCTCTGCCGAGATCGTAGCAGCGTTTCGGACCCGGCAGCGGATGCTGGATCGAATTGATGGCGATCGGAACGATGCGCACCGGCCAATTGCTGTCCGGATACATCAGCAGCATCGGATTGGTGATGGCGTGATCGACCGTCATTTCCTGACACATGACGGGATCGAAGCCGTCCGCGACGATGCGGTTGATGATATGCCACGACAGTTTCAGATCGCCCTTGAACGACGGCGTCGTCGGAATGCCCCAGCCCTCGTCCTCGCTGAAATATTCGGACGCTGCGCCCACGGCGAAGGTAGGCATCTTGTCGAGGAAGAAGTTGAGGCCGTGGTCGTTGTAGAAGAACACGACTACGTCGGGCTTTTCCCTGCCGATCCACTCGCGCACCGGCGGGAAGGCGTCGAAGAACGGCTTCCAGTACGGCTCGTTCTGCTGCTTTTTCGCAATGGCGTTGCCGATTGCCGGCACGTGCGACGTAAAGAAACCTCCGATGATTCGGGCCACTATTGCCTCCCTGCGTCCAGAAGTTTCTGTTTGAAAGCCTCGACCGACATGCCGGTCTGCTGTGCGCCGATGTCCTGGACACCGAGGCCGAGAATGCCCG
Organism: Bradyrhizobium sp.; assembly: GCA_052143915.1. Lineage (GTDB taxonomy): Bacteria > Pseudomonadota > Alphaproteobacteria > Rhizobiales > Xanthobacteraceae > Bradyrhizobium. The sequence goes on along the minus strand of JBKQRS010000388.1, from coordinate 10,558 downwards.
CGAGCTTGGCCAAGTAATAGGCATTGCCGCCGGCCTCGATCATCTTCAGCACGTTGCCGGTGGCGAGCGCAGCCCGCTGTTCGGCCGTCAGCTTGTACTTGTCGAAGTACGCGCCCTGGTCGGCAAGGAATTTCTTGCGGTTTTCAGGGTCGTTGAAGGAGTAGCACATCTTGTTGAGCTGGTAGCCCTTGGCCGCCTGCTCTCCGTCGAACACTGTGGTGCCTGCGATTTCGCGTTTTTGCGCCATGATGCGCCTCCCTTGTCTCCAGCAGCCCTATCGGGTCGATGTTTCCGCGCGCTGACCTCGCCCTGGTGCAACTCCGCATCCCCGTGGCTTCAAGCTACGGCGTGCATAACCTCTGCGGGCCTGCTCGCCGTCGAACCGGGCACGGGTTGCCGGACGTCGAATTATTTTTACATGATGTAGGCCTGCGCGATTTGTTCTGGATCAAATTCGAAGCAAGCCGGCTGGATTGTCAGAATGGCAGCCCCACATAGTTTTCGGCCAGCGAGCGAAGTGCGGCCTCTGACGAGAACAGGTACGACATATCCGTGTCCTGCAGCTTGTCGTCGTAGGGAATGTTGTTCGGGAAGCGGTGCAGCAGCATGGTCATCCACCATGAAAACCGCTGCGCCTTCCAGACCCGCGCCAGCGCTTTTTTCGAATAGCCGTCAAGGCCTGCGTCGTCGCCCTTTTTGTAGTGATCGACCATGGCGTGATAGAGGTAGTAGATATCCGATGCAGCGCTGTTGAGCCCCCGGGCGCCGGTCGGCGGTACGATATGTGCAGCGTCCCCGGCGAGGAACAGCCGGCCATAGCGCATCGGCTCGGCCACGAAGCTGCGCAACGGCGCGATGCTCTTCTCGATCGACGGACCAGTGATCAGCCCAGCAGCAATCTCTGCCGGCAGACGGCGCTTGAGCTCGGACCAGAAGGCGTCATCCGACCAACCTTCGGTCGTATCCGTTAGCGGTACCTGGATGTAGTAGCGGCTCAGCACCTGCGAGCGCAGCGAGCAAAGCGCGAACCCGCGCTCGTGCTTGGCATAGATCAGTTCAGGCGAAACCGGCTTGGTGCGCGACAATACGCCCAGCCAGCCGAACGGATAGGTGCGCTCATATTCTCGCAGAACCTGCTTCGGGATCGATTTGCGGCTGACCCCGTGGAAACCATCGGCGCCGATCACATAGTCGCAATCGAAGCGGATGATCCGATCGCCGTCGCGATAGGTGACATAGGGCGCATCGGAGTTCAGGTCGTGGGGAGTCACGTCCTCAGCGTTGTGAATGACGTTACCCTTCATCCGGTCACGCGCCTCGTAAAGGTCGCGCGTCAGCTCGGTCTGGCCGTAGACCACCACCGAACTACCGCCGGAATGTTTGAACAGATCGACGCGATCCATCACGCCGTCATGGGCGATGTGGAAACCCTTGTGGATTTCGCCCTCGCGATCCATCCGCTCGCCGCACTGGGCTTCGCGCATCAGCCGGGCGAAGCCGTGTTCCAGCACGCCCGCGCGGATTCGCGCCAGGACGTATTCGCGGCTGTACTTTTCGAGCACCACGGTCTCGATGCCTTGCAGATGCAAGAGCTGGGACAGCAGCAGACCTGACGGTCCGCCGCCGATGATGCAAACCTGGACTTTCATGCGGCCCTCCCTTGATTTTGGACAAATCTACTGGCTTTTTGGCTGCCTAGAATGGACGGACTTGGCTTTGTCTTGGAGGAATCGAACATGGCAGAGACCCCGGCGAACCGAACTATTCGCACCTACAATCTGTTCGGCGAGGCGAGCGATCTGCCCGACGTCGTGCATTGCGAAACCATCGCGGCGCGTTCGGTGCTGCACGAATGGGAATTCGCGCCGCACCGGCATGCGCGGCTGCATCAGTTTCTGTTGATCGAGCGCGGCGGCGGAAAAGCGACGCTTGAGGGACGGCCTCATGCGCTGCGGCCGATGCACGTCGTCAACGTGCCGATCGGCGATGTCCACGGCTTCACTTTCAAACCGGGCACCCAGGGCTGGGTCGTCACGGTCGCCGCAGAAATGCTGGAAGAGGTGCTGGCGCCATCAGAAGGCTTGCGGCGCGTTCTGGCGCATGCGGCCGTCGTGCGCGCGACACCGCAAGTGCGCGTCACCATGGAACAGATATTCGCTGAATTCGCCGGGCGGCATTTTGCCAGGGCGCATATCCTGCGGGCCTTGTCCGGAGCGTTGATCGGCCTTGTCGCGCGCGAGCTAGCTGGCAAGCGGCAGATGCCGGGCGGCGCGGTGAAATCCGACCTGCTCCAGCGGTTCGAGGCGCTGCTTGAACAGCACTTCCTGCAGCACTGGACGGTGTCCGACTATGCATCCGCGCTGTCGATCACATCAACGCATCTAAGCCGCATAGCCCGTTCGGCGACCGGACATGCAGTATCGCATCTGATCCTGGAACGGGTGATCCGCGAGGCGCGGCGCAATCTCGTCTATACCAACCTGCCGATCTCGACGATCGCCTACGCGCTCGGCTTCAACGACCCGGCCTATTTCAGCCGGGTGTTTTGCGGGGCGACCGGCTTGTCGCCGCGCAGCTTCCGCGACAAGGTGCACAAGGCCGCTTAGGCACGGCGCGCCGGGCTTCAACCGTCAGCGAGCCGTTGCTCCAGCCCGTGCAGCACCTGATAGCACGGCAGCACCTGGACAACGCTGCTGTTCGGCTCGCAGCCCTCGCGGATGGATGTAGGTGCCGATGCCGCCGTGTGGCGAAAAAAAAGTGCCGAGCGTGCCACCATTGCTAAACGAGAGGCGGAGCGCGCAAGTCGCTCGCTTGGCCACCTTGAGAAACGAGGAACCATGACCGGCCGCAAAACAGTCTTCCTCAGTCTCTTCCTGGCAATTTCCGGGACGTTGGTCCCATATTTGGCACCCGCGGGAGCGCGTGCCGACACGATCCTGACCGGCGTAGATTTCGTCCATCCCACCTCCTTCAGCGTTGCGGATCAGGATGCCGCGCTGGCCCAGATGAAAGCTGCCGGCGTGCATGTCATCCGGTTCGGGATGGAGGACAAAGAGGACGAGAACGTCGATTTCATCAAGCGTGCGCACGCGCAGAACATTGCGGTGGTCCTGATCTTCCACGGCAAATACGCGCCGGGCGCTCCGGTGCGGCCGTATCGGCCGAAAGAATTTCCCGGGATGTGGGAGGGGCCGCCGATCTCATCGCTCGACCCTGAGCTGTCTCGGGTCTATTTCCAACGGTTCATGGACAAGCTCGATGCCGCCGGAATCGCTCTGGTCGGCATGGAGCTTGAGAACGAAATCAACATGGCGGGCAACAATCCGGACTTTCTGTTGCCCGGTGAGGGACGTGTGCTCGGTCTCGACGATCTCTATCACGATCCTGAAGGCCGGCAGGTCGCCAAAGGCTATCTGCAATATTTGAAGGTTCTGGCTGCCCTGAAGGACGTTCGGGATCATTCGCGGTTCAGCCGTCAAGCGCCCTTGTTGCCTTTCAGTCTTGTCGACACCGGGCCCGAGGGCGCCTGGCCGACGCCGAAGAATTATGACGGCGTGAGTCCAGGCGCCACGATGACGTTTCTCCGGGCCAACGGTTTGGACAAGCTCGTCAATGCCTACAATCTCCACATTTACCCATGGGCCGACGGGCCAGGGGAGAAGGCCTCCGCCATCCATCGCCTGAGACGGTTGCAGCAGCTTGTGCTGCCGTTGTGCTCGTCGAGCGGAAAGCCATGCTGGGTGACGGAGTGGGGCTTCATAAACGACAGCAGGAGTTGTCCCGCCGATGAGACGGCGCGCAGCCTCCTGGTCCAGGAAATGATGGGAGACTTCCGGCAGCTGGCACAGGAAAAGCACCTTACGGGCCTAATCTACTATTCCTGGCTCGGCGAAACTCGCTTCGATGTCTATCGATGTGGAGCGCTCACGAAAACGGGCCAACTCGCGCTTGTGCCGATACCGACCCATTGACCGCCAATGTGCGGCTTGGCTCGCTGTCGAGCGCTCGTAAACGCGCGGTCGTCGCCGCAACCTTCCGAGCGTTTCACCAATAAGAGAGGACTTCGCCAAAAAAGAACCCCGCCATCTCATTGAGATGACGAGGTTAGTCTGGTTGCGGGGACACGCAAGCGCGTTTGTTATAACTCCTGCTTTTGGGGATATTCGGCGGCCGGCGGCAAGTTCGAGAATGGCCATCAGCTCGCCGCGTAGGGTGGCGTGGCTCACACCCCGCTTCTCACCGGGGGTTATCACCACCTCGCCGATCAGCGAGCGTATGTCCTCCCGGGCTTCCCCGTTGGACTCCGACTCGGCCAGTGTTTCCGCGAGGCGGATCACCTTGGCGCGGTAGTGTTCGGCAATATTCGGATGTACGTCGGGCATATCGGCCGGAGCCCCGGCGAGACGTTTCTCGATCTCAGCCTTCTGTTGCTCCAGCTCGCTCATCCTTGCCTTCATGGCCGGCTGATACATTCCATCCTCGATGGCGTCGAGAATGCCCTTGATGCCCCTCTCGATCTTCCCAAGAGCGCGGCGGCTCGTTTCCGCTTGCGCGCGCCGATCATGGTTCTGGCGGTTGGCCTCCTCCGCGTAGGCTCGCACTGCGACCGCCACAGCTTCGGGAGACACCAGCCTGTCGGTGAGGCCCGCGAGCACGCGCCGCTCGATGTCGTCACGGCGAATCGTCCGGCCATTTTCGCAGGTCCCCTTGCGGAAGTGACCGAGACAGCCGTAGCGATCGTTGACGACGATGCCGTATCTGGTGCCGCAACATCCGCAGACAAGCAAGCCTGACAAAAGGAAGGCCGGACGACGCAGGCGGTTCAGTCGTTCCGCGTGCGCGGCGCGGACGCCCTTGATCGTTGACTCGAATTGCTTCGCAAGCTCGGCCTGGCGCAGCTTGACCCGCTGCCACAACTCGTCCTCGACGATACGCAGCTCCGGCACCTCGGTCCTGATCCACTTGGCTTCGGGGTTCGGACGCGACACACGCTTGCCGCTGTTCGGGTCCTTGATGAAGCGCTGCCGGTTCCAGACCAGCACCCCGGCATAAAGCTCGTTGTTGACGATGCCATTGCCCCTGCAGGCGTGGCCCCGGATCGTCGTGTCGCCCCAGGTGTGGCTGAACGGGCCGGGAATGCCGTCGCGGTTCAGATCGGTCGCGATGGCGCGCGGCGATTTTCCAGCCGCAAACTCCCTGAAGATACGGCGGATAACCGCGCCCTCGGCCTCATTGATCTTGCGTTCGCCGCGAACCGGTTCGCCTTCGCTATCGGTGCGCTTTACCACGTCGTAGCCATAGCAGAGCCCGCCGCCGGCCTTACCCTTCTCCACCCGTCCGCGCAAACCTCGATGAGTCTTGGCGGCAAGGTCTTTCAGGAACAGAGCGTTCATCGTGCCCTTGAGGCCGACATGAAGTTCGGAGATTTCCCCCTCGGCCAGGGTGACGATTTGCACACCGGCGAAACGGAGATGCTTGAACAACGTCGCCACGTCGGCCTGATCGCGCGAGACGCGGTCCAATGCTTCGGCCAGCACAATGTCGAATTTGCCGCGCTGGGCATCCTGCAACAGCGATTGGACCCTTGGCCGGAGAATGACACTGGAGCCGGAGATAGCGGCGTCATGATAGGTATCGATAACTTGCCACCGCTCTCTGCCCGCATGCTCACGGCAGATGCGGAATTGGTCCTCGATCGACACCACGCTCTGATTGTCGGTCGAGTAGCGGGCGTAAAGTGCAACCTTGGGCATGGCGTCGTCTCCAGATCGGCCCCACATCGATTCAACAATTTGCGCCGTTATCAAGGCATGAGTTGATCGAACGACCGCCGCCGTACTCCGTTCCTATCAACGCTGTCCCCGCAACCTGACCGTTACCTGTGCGAGTGAGCCACATAGGATGAAAATAGCGCTGGCTCGGAAATACCCATTAATGTGGTCCTGCCAAGCGTACCAAGCCCGCCAAGCGAGCAGGAGCCACCTACCGACGGCTAGGTCCGGACTTAACGGATGCCCATATCGATCTCGGATCTTGTTTCTCCCGAACCGTGTTGTGGCTCGGCTCGAAGCTGGATCCGATCTTTTACTTGCGTTCCTTCGCAGGACAACAATCGGTCCGTCACGACCAACTCCAGAGTTTGGAGCACAAACTCGCCGAAATACCGCGATCGATGACGGGCAATTTCGTGGATGAAGGATGGCGCCACGTTACCGGCGAAGCGCACCACATTCGCAAATGCCATTCGGCGGAAGAGCCATCGAACCGGGTGCGAGCGGGGAATGGCTTCTCGGGCCGCGGCCTCCCGGGAAGATGGATGATCCCGCAAAATCATGGCGTTTATTTCCTGCCTTAGGTTCGCTAGCGCGTCATCAACGGGAAAGATTTGTACGAAGACCGTGTCGGGCGAAACGCCGAGGCCAGATACTATCATCCTAATCGGTTGAAACGAGCCGACGATGGCGCGCAATTGCTCGCGGACACGCTCCAAATCGTCAACGCTGCGCACGACCCGATCCAAGTTTTGAATCGTGAGGTGAATCGTGTTCGCGGGGTAGAAATAGTAAACGCGGGCCGACTCGCTGAACGAGGTAACGGCCTCCTTGATTGAAGCCGTAACATGAGGCGGCAACCGCGCAACAAGAGTAACATGCGTTGAAGCCTGCGGTCCCGTCGAAGGTACAACGAAACGCCTTCCCGCCAATGACGAATAGCGAAGACCAGAACTAAAAATTGCCCAGGCGAAACGAAAGCGCATGCGGTCGGCAACGTGGCTATTCAACGAATCCCCCCACATTCCTAATCTAATCCTTCACGCCGTTGCCGCCTTTTCGATGACCCAACGGGCCTGCCGCACTCCGTCCCTGTCAACGCATCCCAGAATCTTGACCGTTACCTGCGGGAGTGTGCCACGCGGGATGAAAATGTCACTGGTTCAGAAAAGCCGAACCCAGTTTTGGGAAGCCGTTTCCAGTGTTGCTATCGCCGCCGTGGTTTATTGTCATTGGCAGCAGCCTGAGGATTGCCGTGCGCGCGAGCAAGCTGTCGGCCGATGGCTTCGGCAATCCGCAAGATTCGAGGATCGAGAGACATGCGGTTAGGCGAGCCGTTGTCATTGGCCGGATGAACGCCCTTCCGTTCCTCTTCCGCCGCCATTCCAATATACCCTCGTCGGGAGCCATCGGATCAGAACAGCAAGGAAACTCAGGACGGAAGCAGGAAAATCAATTCGTCGTATGGTGGCGTAGAAATGGTTGCAGACGGCGGTTTACCGCCTCCGATACGAGAATGGTCCCGGGAGGAGCGACCAGCTTGCAACGATCTCGGCTCTGGAGGGGAAGCGCTCCGCTTCCCCAATGAGCCTTGCTCGCATGGCAAGCCCCTGCCGGAGCGGCGACAGCCGGTCAAGGCCGCAAGCCGCGAAGCGGGGGCGCGGAACGCGCCAGCCTTGACGGGATGGCGCCGGTCCGGCCCAATCGTGGCAAGCGGACGTTCATCACCTTCATAGACCCAACCCCCGCGACCGCGCGAAGGACCAGTCAACTCCGCCGCCCGGCATGGCGATGCCGGAGATGTGGCGGCCGATATGCTCTTCGAGCGCGGGCCGCCATGGGACCAGGCTGAAGCCGAGGCCGTCGTCGATCATCGCGAACCGGCCGCTGGACAACTGAGTTGAACCGACAAGCTGGCCGATGATGTGGCTGCCGGCGACGACAGGCTGCCATTGCAATCCGCGTTCGGCGGCGAGCGCCTTGCCGGCCCGTTCGATATCGACGGCCTCAAGCCGTTGGACCAGATCCTTGGGCGCACGCAGTTGGCCCTCACCGAGATCCTTGACGTGGCCCATGTTCACGAGCGCCTGCTTGCGCTTCTCCAGCGCCCCCTTTACCTCCTGCCCGAATCCCTCGGCGGCTAGCGGGATACGCTGGCGGGAGAGCAACTCGCGGTCGAGCCACGTCGCTCCGTCATGGCCGATCTGCCGGTCAAGGCCGTTGGCAGACAAGATGTTGACCCGAATGTTGGCGCGGTCCCGCGCGAGATCGTAGGCTTGACCGCGCTCGGGAAGATCAGCGGGGACACGCCAATGATCCGCGTCGATCCGCTCGGCATGGCCGGCCCGACGCAACGCCTCCAGCCGGCGGACGTGAGAGCGAACGAAGGCCTCGGGATCGCCGCCGACGCGGTCGATGGCAGTTCTCGCCCGCTCCAGATGCTCGGACGGGCGATAGACGCCTCCTTGACCTGCGATATCCAGGATGTTGCGGTCGGCGGCGCGCGGACCGGGAGGGGCGGAGCCGGCCACGACGATCATGCCTCGGCCGACTTCCTCGGCGCGGGCGGCATCCATTTCGATGTGATGCACCCGCCCGTCCACCCCGTCGATCACCAGCCGGACCCGCTCGCCCATCTCGTCGCCGCCAAGCCCTTTATCGAGTAGACGGCCGACGATACGCTCGGCCATTTTCTCGCGATGCAGCACGTAGCCCCCGGGATGGCGGTGCTCCGCCAGCCCTTCGCGCTCCAGTGCCCGATGCATGGTCTTGATGATGTCGCCGCGCTCACCGAGCTCCCGCAGCGCCGGTTCGGCCTTTGGCGATACAATCCATTTGCCGGTCTCGACCTCGGTCGCCAGCCCCATGCGCTCCAGCTTGCGCGCCCGCTCGATCAGCAGGGCGCGGTTCTGGCGGAACGTGTCGCGCATGTCCTGGTCGGGACGCAGGTCGGAAAACTCCTTCCCCTGCTGCTCGGCGATCAGCATCCGGTCGAGCCGCGTGAAACGATCGGTCTCCACTTCCCGCTCAAGCTGCTTTGTCACCTCAAGCTCGGTCTGCCGACCCAGTTCCCGGGTGACGATCTCGCTGGCCCGTTCACGGACGCCATGGGCAATGTAATCGCCGGCAATGTTGAGGATCTTGCCGTCGTCGGTGATACCACGCACGAGGATATGGGTGTGGGGGTGGCCGGTGTTGTGGTGATCGACCGCGATCCAGTCGAGCTTCGTCCCGAGGTCGGCCTCCATCTGCTTCATCAGCTCACGGGTGGTCTCGCGCGGATCGGCCAGGTCCACCCCTTCCTCGGCTGAGACGATGAAACGGAACTGGTGCCGGTCCTCGCGGCCCCGGTCCAGAAAGGCGCGACCATCCTCCAAGTCGCGCTCGCCGGAATAAACCTGCCCCTTCTCGCCATCCTTCGTAACACCGTCCCGTTCGAGGTAGCGCAGGTGTGCGTCCACTGCCTTGGCGCCGACAAACTGCCGCCCGCGAACGGCTCCGCGCTGCGGATTGAGCTTCACCACCCGGGCCTTCACCACCACCCGTCGCGCCCGTGTGCGCGCCCCGCTCCTGTCCCGGCTCCACGCGCTCCGATCCTTCAGCGTCAGCGCCATCGCGGCGCCCCGGCCCCTCGCGTTGAACCGGCCGCTGCTCTTCCCTTCCCGGCCACCTGCCGAACCGCTGATCCGGTTGGGGTTGCCGCCGGCCCTGCGGACCGCGACCTTGACCTGGGTCAGGAACGATTGCGTGCGTGGATTGACGCGCGTGCCGCGGCTGCGCGACCGTCCTGGACGAATGCGGAAATCGGAGTCATCGGTTGCCATCCGCTAGAGATCGACGGACAGAAACCTCACTGCAAGCCCCTTCGTGAGACGATCGTAGCGTGGCGCAAGAATGCGTGCTGCGGCGTGAAAACGGCGGAGCCGCCAACGCCGCACATTGCGAGCGCCACCCATTTTAGTATTGAAAATAAAGTAGAAAGCGAAGAGAGCGGCACCGCTTCACCTTGCAGAGTGCTGCTACACGTTGCAAAAAACAATGTGCAGACAACCTCTTGCGACCGGAGGGAGCCGCGAACGGAAGTTCGCTTTATCTTGTCTTCCTAATCGGGTGTGCAAAGTCAAGCCATTCCTACGCTTTTTTGCGATTTCTCTAAACAAGCAGCGCTCCTTATCTCGCTGCTTCGATTGCGAGCAGCGTTCGCCATCAGCACGGTCACGACTTGCATTCTCCAGGCGGGGTCCATGCGTTCCTTCGCGTTCGGCACGTGGCCGTCGCATGCACTTCATCAGGTTCGTAAACAGGGCTGTCCAAGCAGTCCGGCGCTCTCGTCCCCGAAGGGCGGTAGCAGGCAAGAGATAGCGGACATTCCCCGTTTCGCGGCCCCGCCAGGGGACGCTCACCGCGCGCGCGGATCTCTAATCTTTGCTCCTCTTCAACATGCTGGCTGCAACGCCAGCGCTAGTCCTTCGTGATCCCGCAGCAATTACTGCGCAGGCCTCAATCGCAGCCGCTGCGTAACCTTGGCACCGAAGCCGACCTGGAAGTCGGTTTCGCTGACCCACATTCGATGCAGGATGCCGGCAAGCTTGCGCGCGACCGCAGTGATCGCGCACAGCATGCTCGACCGTTTGGCGATCCGCAGGCCCCACGCCCGCAATGCCGACCATTTCCTGACCCGCAGCAGAAGACTTGCAGCCGCCTCGCATAGTGCCTCCCGAACGGCTACGTCGCCCTGCTTGCTGATCCGTCCTTCATAGTCGATGGAGGTTCCAGATTGGTGTCGC
>JBKQRS010000387.1:0-2601 GCA_052143915.1 Bradyrhizobium sp. | reverse complement strand
TGAAGCGGTTGCGGCGGTTGCCCAAGCCGGTTCCGGAACCTATGATTACGCCATCATCGTTCCCTGCAGCGATATTTTCCAACAGTGGCGCCGCGCCCCCGCGGCGCGAGTGCGGAGACCCCTGGTGGCCAAGATTTCCCTCATCGTGAACGGCAATCCCGTGACGGGCAATATCGACCCGCGCACCCTGCTGGTTCAGTTCCTGCGTGAAAACCTCGGCCTGACCGGAACCCATGTCGGCTGCGACACCTCGCAATGCGGCGCCTGTGTCGTGCATCTCGACGGCAAGGCGGTCAAATCCTGCACCACGCTCGCAGTGATGGCTGATGGCCACGAAGTCAGGACGATCGAGGGGCTTGCCGCCGACGACGCACCGCTGCATCCGATGCAGGAGGCGTTCCGCGAGCATCACGGCCTGCAATGCGGCTTCTGCACGCCCGGCATGATCATGACCGCGGTCGATCTGGTCCATCGCAAGGGCCACGATCTGAGCGACCACACCATTCGCGAAGAGCTCGAAGGCAATCTCTGCCGCTGCACCGGATATCAGAACATCGTTCAATCGATCGCGGCCGGCGCCAAGGCGATGGCGAAGTCCGATCTCGCATAAAGCACGTCACCGCACGGCGATTAGGAATACCCCAAGGAATACCTGATGTACGAATTCAAATATCATCGTCCGGCGACCGTGCGGCAGGCCGCCAATCTCCTGGTCAAGAATGAAGACGCCAAGGTGATTGCCGGCGGCCACACCTTGCTGCCGGTCATGAAGCAGCGGCTGGCGAGCCCGCCGCATCTGGTCGATCTCTCCCACATCGAGGGGCTTGACGGCATCGAGATGAAGGGCCGTTCGCTGATCATCGGCGCCACCGCAACCCACAACGCGGTCGCAACCTCCGCCATTGTCGGCGAAGCGATCCCGGCCCTCGCCGAACTCGCCGGCCTGATCGGCGATCCCGCGGTGCGACACAAGGGCACCATCGGCGGCTCGCTTGCCAACAACGATCCGACCGCAGATTATCCCGCGGCCTGCCTCGCGCTCGGCGCCACCATCGTCACCAACAAGCGTCGCCTCAAGCCCGAGGAATTCTTCCAGGGGCTGTTCACGACGGCGCTCGAGAACGACGAAATCATCACCAGGGTGATGTTCCCGCTGCCGAAGAAGGCCGCTTACGTCAAATTCCGCAACCAGGCCTCGCGCTATGCGCTGGTCGGCGTGTTCGTCGCCAAGCGTCCGTCGGATGTACGCGTCGCCGTCACCGGCGCCGGTTCCGAAGGCGTGTTCCGCGTCACGGCATTCGAAGAGGCGCTGAAGAAGCGCTTCTCGCCGAAGGCGCTCGATGGCTTGACGGTGCCGGCGACGGGGCTGAACAGCGACCTGCACGGCAGCGCCGAATATCGTGCGCATTTGATCGCGGTGCTGGCGCGGCGGGCGGTCGAAGCCGCGACCGCCAAATCGTGACGTTGCCAATTCGTGGCTCATCAAGGCTGGCTCTCCCATGACCGCATCGGCGCTGCCCAATTCCGTCGATGCCATGCTCGAGCTGTTGTCCTCGCGCGGCTACCTCGCCGAGCGCTCGCTGGCGACGGTGACCTATCTGTCGCTACGGATGGGACGGCCGCTGTTTCTCGAAGGCGAGGCCGGCGTCGGCAAGACCGAGATCGCCAAGGTCTTGTCGGCGGCGCTCGGGCGAAAGCTGATCCGGCTGCAATGCTACGAAGGTCTTGATGTCGCCTCCGCGGTCTATGAGTGGAACAGCGCGGCGCAGATGATTGCGATCCGGCTGGCGGAAGCGGCCGGCGATACCGATCGCGAGCAGCTTTCCAGTGACATCTTCGCCGAGCGTTATCTGATCAAGCGGCCGCTGTTGCAGGCGCTCGAGCCGGATGTCGCCGGCGCCCCGGTGCTTCTGATCGACGAACTCGACCGCGCCGACGAGGCTTTCGAGGCCTATCTGCTGGAAATCCTCTCGGATTTCCAGGTCACGATTCCGGAACTCGGCACCGTGAAAGCGCCGCACCCGCCGATCGTCATCATCACCTCGAACCGCACCCGCGAAATCCACGACGCGCTGAAGCGCCGCTGTCTCTATCACTGGGTGGATTATCCCTCGGCCGAGCGGGAACTCGCGATCGTGAAGTCGCGCGTGCCGGGAATTTCCGCAAAATTGTCGCAGCAGGTCGTCAATTTCGTGCAGGCGCTGCGCGATCAGGATTTCTACAAGTCACCAGGTGTTGCCGAGACCATCGACTGGGCGACCGCGCTCACCGAACTCGATGCGCGCTCGCTGACCCCGCAGGTGGTCGGCGACACCCTCGGCGCGCTCCTGAAGTACCAGGACGACATCGCGCGCATGCAGGGCGACGGCTTGCAGAAGGTCTTGAAAGAGGCGACGAGCGAGAACTAGTTCGTGCGTCGTTATAAAGCCCGTCATTCGGGGGCGCGCCTCTTGGCGCGAGCCCGGAATCCATACTCCCGATCGATGGTTATGGATACCGGGTTCGCTCGTTTCACACGCGCCCCGGAATGACGGAGGAAGACGCAAACAGGGTTTCCCGAAGGCCATCAAACCACACTCGCCCCCCCCCCGGAAAAAGGCC
>JBKQRS010000386.1:0-9145 GCA_052143915.1 Bradyrhizobium sp. | reverse complement strand
CATCTTCGAATACATCTATTTCTCGCGGCCGGATTCGATCGTCGGCGGACGAAGCGTTTACGAAGTCCGCAAGGCGTTCGGCGCGCAGCTCGCGCGCGAAAGCCATGTCGAGGTCGACGTGGTGGTGCCGGTGCCGGATTCCGGCGTGCCGGCAGCCCTCGGCTACTCCAGGGAATCCGGGGTGCCGTTCGAACTCGGCATCATCCGCAACCATTATGTCGGCCGCACCTTCATCCAGCCGACCCAGAGCGTGCGCGAACTTGGCGTGCGCATGAAGCATTCGGCCAACCGCGCCGCGATCGAAGGCAAGCGCATCATCCTGATCGACGATTCGCTGGTGCGCGGCACCACCTCGAAGAAGATCGTCCGCATGATGCGTGACGCCGGCGCCCGCGAGGTGCACTTCCGCCTCGCCTCGCCGCCGATCGTTCATCCCGACTATTACGGCATCGACCTTCCGGACCGCGGCGGCCTGTTGGCTGCAACCCACAACCTAGAGCAGATGCGCGAGATCATCGGCGCCGATTCGCTCGCCTTCCTGTCGATCGACGGCATGTATCGCGCGATGGGCGAGCCCGGCCGCGATCCCGCCAATCCGAAATTCTCCGACCATTGCTTTACGGGCGCCTACCCGACGCACCTCACCGACCAGACCCAGGTCGAGCCGCAGCCTCGGCAATTGTCGCTATTGGCGGAAGCGAGCTGAGGAGAACCTGCGATGACCCAGCCGATCATCGCAATCGTCGGCGGTCTGGTCCTGATCGGGTTCATCTTCTTTGCTTTTCGCCAAGGCATGAGGGTCTCTCCGGATGACCGCGCTGATCGAAGCGGGCAAACCAATTATGGTGGCGGCGGAGGCGATGCCTGAGCCGTTCTCCCGGTGGTCGTCCCTGCGAAAGCAGGGACCCACAACCACGGGCGTTCATTGTCCAGACAATATTGGACACGAGCGCCGTCTCCCATCATAACCGTCACGGCGTATGGGTCCCCGCGTGCGCGGGGACGACCGTTGATTGAGTGTTCCGAATGCCCCTCCCCCTCGCCTCCCGTATCGCTCTCGTCACCGGCGCCTCGCGCGGCATCGGCTATGCCACGGCACGCGCGCTCGCCAAGGCTGGCGCGCATGTCGTGGCGGTGGCGCGGACGCAAGGCGGGCTTGAGGAACTCGACGACGAGATCCGAAAGGACGGCGGCAGCGCCACCTTGGTGCCGCTCAACCTGACCGATTTCGACGGCATCGCAAGACTCGGTGCGGCGCTGCATGAGCGTCACGGCAAGCTCGACATCCTCGTCGGCAATGCCGGCGTCGCCGGCCCCTCCTCGCCGCTCGGCCATATCGAGCTGAAGCCGTGGAACGATGTGATGGCGATCAACGTATCGGCCAATTTCCAGCTGATCCGCTGCATGGAGCCGCTGCTCAAGAAGTCCGACGCCGGCCGCGCGGTGTTCGTCACGTCGGCGGCTTCCAGCAAGGCGCTGGCCTATCTCGGCCCCTACGCAGCCTCCAAGGCCGCGCTCGAGGCGCTGGCGCGGGTATGGGCTAACGAAACGGCCTCGACGGCGCTTCGGGTCAACCTGTTCAGCCCGGGCCCGATCCGCACCCGCATGCGCGCTACCGTGTTCCCCGGCGAGGATCCGCTGACACTGGATACGCCGGAACAGGCCGCGGAATTCATCGTGCCGATGTGCCTGCCGTCATGGAGCGAGACCGGCAAACTCTACCATTATCCGACGCGCACGCTGATGAATTTTCGCGCGCCGGCGTAGGCGTGACGAGCATTGCATTTCGGAGCCCCTAACCGTCATCCCCGCGAAAGCGGGGATCCAATATCCCAGAGGCGATCGTGATTTGACTGCAAGGCCGCAGCGTACTGGATCGCCCGCTTTCGCGGGCGGACGGTTATCCTTAACGCACCACCATTGCCCTTCCCGCACAATTGACTCCCTCGCGCCTCCGCTATTCACTGCGCCTCACTCAAATAACACCAAGAAAATGCACGGGAGAACTCCATGACGCCGACCCTGGGCAACGCCCATTTGCTGCGTATCGCAGCTCTCTGCAAAATCGTCGCCGTCTGTATCGCCGCCTTGCTGCTCAGCACACCGGCGCCGACGCATGCCAGCGAGATTCCGAGGTTCGCCGTGGAGCCGTCCTGGCCAAAGCCGCTGCCGAACAACTGGATCCTCGGCCAGGTCGGCGGCATCACCGTCGATTCACACGGCCATATCTGGATGATCCATCGGCCGCGCTCACTGACCGATGACGAGAAGGGCGCCACGTTGACGCCGCCGCGCTCGAAATGCTGCATTCCGGCGCCGCCGGTGTTGGAATTCGACGCCGACGGCAATCTCCTGCGCGCCTGGGGCGGCCCGGGCGAAGGCTATGAATGGGTCGGGCGCGAGCACGGCATCGAAGTCGACGACAGCGGCTTCGTCTGGATCGGCGGCAATGCCGAAAACGACAACGCCATCCTGAAATTCACGCTCGACGGCAAATTCGTCATGCAGATCGGCAAGATCGCGCCGAGCAAGGGAAGCAACGACACCACCCAGCTCGGCAAGCCCGCTGAGACCGCGATCGACAAGGATGCGAACGAAATCTATGTCGCCGACGGGTATGGCAATCACCGCGTCATCGTGTTCGACGCCACCACCGGCGCCTACAAGCGGCATTGGGGCGCCTACGGCAATCCGCCTGTTGATGACAAGCAACCGCCCTATGATCCCAAGGCGCCGGCATCGCAGCAATTCGCCAATCCCGTGCATTGCGTGAAGATCGCCAATGACGGGCTGGTCTATGTCTGCGACCGCATCAACGACCGCATCCAGGTGTTCCGGAAGGACGGCACCTTCGTGAAGGAGTGGTTCTATGAGAAGAACACGCTCGGCAATGGCGCGGTGTGGGATATTGCGATCTGGCCGGATCCGAAGCAGAGCTATCTGTTAAGCGCCGACGGCGAGAACAACGAGATCCGGATCATCAACCGCGCGGACGGTACGGTGGTCGGCAGCTTCGGGCGGGGCGGCCGTAACGCCGGGCAATTTCACTGGGTCCATGCCATGGCGGTCGACGCCAAAGGCAACGTCTACACGGCCGAGGTCGATAACGGAAAGCGTATCCAGAAATTCAGGTTAACCTCGGATGCGCTGCGATAACGCATTGCCGCAGGACACGAGAAAGAGGACTATCGCAGGAGACGACCGCCTGGTCGCTCAAAACCATGGGTAAGGCTCCGAAAGAGGGCAGCCCGCTTTAACACGTGGAGGTTTTCCAATGGGGACGACACTCGCGCGGCGCTATGCCGCGCTATTTGCACTCGCTGGCTTGGGGCTCGCGGCACCGGCGCTGGCCCAGGACAAGACGGCGAAAATCGGCGTGCTCAACGACATGTCGAGCCTCTATGCCGACATCGGCGGCCCCAATTCGGTGGTGGCAGTCAAAATGGCAGTCGAGGATTCCGGCCTTCCCGCCAAGGGCTGGAAGATCGACGTCTTGAGCGGCGACCATCAGAACAAGCCTGACGTCGGCGTCAACATCGCCCGGCAATGGATCGACGTCGAAAAGCTCGATGCGGTCGTCGATACGCCTACCTCAAGCGTCGCGCTCGCGATCTCCAATCTGGTGAAAGAGAAGAACTCGATCCTGATCAATTCGGGCGGCGCCAGCGCCGATATTACCGGCAAAGCCTGCACGCCGAACACGCTTTCGGTGACCTACGATACCTACATGCTCGCCAAAGGCACCGGCCAGGCCCTGACCAAGGCAGGCGGTGATACCTGGTTCTTCCTGACCTCCGATTACGCCTTCGGCCACGCGCTGGAACGCGATACCGCCGCGGTCGTCATCGCCAATGGCGGCAAGGTACTGGGCAGTGTCAAGCATCCGCTCAACACTTCGGACTTCTCGTCGTTCCTGCTGCAGGCGCAATCATCGAAAGCGAAAGTGGTCGGGCTTGCGAATGCTGGCGGCGACACCACCAACGCGATCAAGCAGGCCTCCGAATTCGGCATTGTCGCGGGCGGCCAGAAGCTCGCAGCGCTCCTGCTTTTCATCACTGACGTGCACGCGCTGGGGCTGAAGACCGCGCAGGGCCTCACCTTCACCGAATCCTTCTACTGGGACATGAACGACAAGACCCGCGCCTGGTCGAAGAAGTTTTCGGCGCAGACGAAAAACGGCGCCATGCCGTCGATGACGCAGGCGGGACTCTATTCCGGTGTGCTGCATTACCTGAAGACGCTGGAGGCAATGGGAGGCAACCCGCATGACGGCGCCAAGGTCGTCGCCAAGATGAAGGAGTTGCCGAGCGACGATGTCCTGTTCGGCAAGGGCACTATCCGGGTCGACGGCCGCAAGTTGGTTCCGGCCTATTTGTTCGAGGTCAAGAAGCCCGAGGAGTCGAAATATCCCTGGGATTACTACAAGCTGGTCGCGACAATCCCGGCAGAGGAAGTCGCGAGGCCGCTCAGCGAAAGCGAGTGCCCGCTGGTGAAAAAGTGACTGCGTAGCTGTTCCGGGGCGCGCGAAAGCGTCAGCCCGCAATCCCAGGATTCCCCGATGTGCCATTGCACATCTGGGTCTGGTGCTAACGCACCATCCCGGTATGACCCGAACGTTCGTTCGGACCGGCCAGCGTGCGCACGGCGATGACGAGCGCCAGCAGCAACAGCGCGGAGGCGAGCAGGAAGGGCGCGCCCGGCAACTTCACCGGCGCCTGCGCGCCGATGAAGTAGGCGAATGTCAGCGTGAACAGAAACGGCCCAAGAAGCTGGGAGACGCTTTGCACGCTGGTCGTGGCGCCCTGCAACTGGCCCTGTTGCTCCGGCTTGACCAGTTGCGTCGTTAACGCCTGTAACGCCGCCCCCGAAACGCCCCATAACGCCATCACGGGGATGCCGAGCCAGGACAGCGGGCCGGTTGGCGCCAGGGCGAAAATCAGAAAGCCGGCGGCGCCGCAGCCAAGCCCGAGCAGCAGCGCCCGTCGCTCGCCCAAACGCCGGACGATCGGCCCGATGGCTGCTCCCTGCACGGCCATGGCGCAGATACCGACCATCGCGAGCGTCAGGCCGACGGTGGTCGCATCCCAGCCATATCGGTAGGTCGCATAGAGCACGAAGGTCGAAGGCAGAACCACATGCGCGAGCTGGGCAAAAAAATTCACGACCGAGAGACCCGCAAGGACCCGGTCGGAGCGCAACAGATGCAGGGCGCCGATTGGATTCGCGCTTTTCCATCGGAACGCGGAGCGGCGATCGTGCGGCAGCGATTCCGGGAGGATCAGCAAGCCGTAGAGCGTATTGGCGAAGCTCAAGCCTGCCGCCGCCCAGAACGGCAGCCGGGGATCGATGCCGCCGAGTAGCCCGCCGATCGCGGGCCCCAGAATGAATCCGGCGCCGAAGGCGGCGCCGACCTTGCCGAATACCGCGGCGCGCCGTTCCGGAGGCGTCATATCCGCGATATAGGCGAACGCCGTCGAAACGCTCGCCGAGGTGACGCCAGAAATCACCCGGCCGACGAAAAGCCAGATCAGGGACGGCGCCAGCGCCATCAGGACATAGTCCAGCCCAAGCCCGAAGTTCGACAACAGCACCACGGGCCTTCGGCCGAACCGGTCCGACAGGCCGCCGAGGATCGGCGAGAAGAAGAACTGCATCAGCGCCCATGCCGTGCCGAACAGGCCGAAGATGCGGGCCGCGCGCGCGGTGTCGTTGTCGACGAAGCTTTCGACGAGCTTGGGCAGGATCGGCATGATCAGGCCAAGCGCGAACATGTCGAGCAGGATCGTGACAAAGATGAACGCCACCGCGGCACCGCGCACCGGGGACGTCGCCGGTGAAGCTTCGGCCGTGGCTGCCTGTGCCCGTTCGTTCACGATGGCCGCTTGCGTTTGTGCGCAAAGGGGTTGGCCTTCTCGCGCAGCGAAATCCGCACCGGCGTGCCCGGCAGTTCGAAAAATTCGCGCAAGGAGTTGACGAGATAGCGCAAATAGGATTGCGGCACGGCGTCCGCGCGCGAGCAGAACAAGATGAAGCTCGGCGGCCGTGCCTTGGCTTGCGTCATGTAATTCAGCTTCAGCCGCCGGCCCGAGACCGCGGGTGGCGGGTTGGCGTCCACCGCTTGCTCGAACCAGCGATTGAGGGCCGCCGTCGGCACCCGCCGGTTCCATACGGCGTAAGCCCCTTCGATCGCACCCATCAGGTGATCGATGCCCTCGCCCATCAGGCCGGACACGGCAACGATCGGTACCCCCCTGACCTGCGGCAGCAGATGATCGACGTCGGTACGCAACGCCGAAATCAGCCCCGCCTGGCGTCCCATCAAGTCCCATTTGTTGACCGCGATCACCAGCGCCCGGCCCTCGCGCTCGATCAGGTCGGCGATGCGCAGATCCTGTTCCTCGAACTTGTTCTGCGCGTCCATCATCAACACCACGACCTCGGCAAAGCGCACCGCGCGCAGCGCATCCGCCACCGAAAGCTTCTCCAGCTTTTCCTCGATCCGCGAGCGCCGCCGCAGGCCCGCGGTATCGAACACCCGAAACTCGCGGCCCTTCCAGCTGATTTCGACCGAGATGGAATCGCGCGTGGTGCCGGCCTCGGCACTGGTCAACAGCCGCTCCTCGCCGAGCAGATGATTGATCAGCGTGGACTTGCCGGCATTGGGACGGCCGACGATGGCCACGCGTATCGGCCGCTTCGCCAGATCCTCATCCGTTTCGATGATATCGTCATCGTCGAACTCCTCGCCCTCGTCCGCGGGCTCCGGCATCAGGGAACGCAGCGCGTCGTAGAGGTCGCTGAGGCCTTCGCCATGCTCGGCTGAAATCTGGATCGGTTCACCGAGACCCAGCGCGTAGGATTCCATCGCGCCGGCATCACCCTGCTTGCCCTCGCTCTTGTTGGCGACCAGAACCACCGGCTTGTTGGCGCGGCGCGCGAAATCGGCAAAGGCGCGGTCGTTGGGCGTCAGGCCTGCGCGCGCGTCGACCACGAACATCAAGGCATCCGCGAGGCCAATGGCGGCTTCGGTCTGCTCCTGCATTCGCGCGGTCAGCGAGCCCTTCGCGCCCTCATCGAGGCCCGCGGTGTCGATCACGGTGAACTGGAGATCGCCAAGGCGCGCCGCGCCTTCCCGGCGGTCGCGGGTGACGCCGGGTTCGTCGTCGACCAGCGCAAGCTTCTGCCCGACCAGCCGGTTGAACAGCGTCGATTTTCCGACATTGGGCCGGCCGATAATGGCAATCGTAAAGGGCATAAGCGATCCAGGCGCGTGGGGAACTCGAATTAGAGCATGTTACGGAGGATGCTCTTTAAGACGCGCGTAATATAAATGCGACGGGAAGCCGAAATCAGCGCTGGAACGTACCGCCCGGCAGCGGCGCCGGGAATGGCGCAGCGGATTGTTGCGTCGGCTCGGCCGGTTGCGCGGCGGGTTGCGCATCGGCCGGCTGATCGGGCGGCGGCGCGGTGGTGCGCTGGCGGACGATTTTCTTCGGCTTGGGCGCCGGCGGCGCTGCCGCCGTGCCGTCTTCTTCAGGCGTGGCGGCGGGGTCCGCGTTGGCGGTCGCGGGTTGCTTGCTCTTGGATTTGGCCGATCGCTTCGACTTGGCGTCCTGGGGCGGCGGCGCCGCAGCGGCCGCCGCAGCCTGGGCATTCTGCTGGTCTATCTCCTGCTGCGAAGCGCCCTTGTAAAGCGACTTGGGTACGCCCTGCTCCAGGCCCGGCACGCCATCGGGAAAGACCGGCTTGCGTTCGCCCGGCAGCTTTTTCTTGGTGTCGAGCCAATCGAGCATGTCCATTGGATCCCAGCTGCTGATGCCGCTGGAGCAGCCGGCCACCGCGCTCGACAGCGCGATGAGGACGGAAGCCGCGATCAGACGTTGCAAACGGCGCATGGTCGATGTCTCGTTCAATTCGTTTCCCTGCCCGTCAGCTCTTCGCGACCGGGGGAAGCAACGCCTGCAGCGCTTCGGCGCGCGAACGCAGGCCTGACGGCGTCTCTCCGTCATTGGCAATCATATCCAGCCATTGCCGCGCCGCCGCGGTATCGTTGGCCCGCCAGGCCGACAGGGCCAGCAATTCGCGCGCGGTGTGGCGAAAGGTCGCCTCCGGTTTGGTCGCAGACTCGAGGCGCTGGAGCATGCTGGAATAGCTCGCCGTCTCCAACAGCAATCCGGCGGCACGGATCCTGGCGAGATCCTGCACGGCCGTCCCGACGCTGCGGTCGGCCGAAATATCGTCGTACAGTTTGGCTCCCGCCTGCGGATCGCGGGTGGCAAGTTCCGCCGCGGCGCGGAGCCGCGCCAGCATGCGATAGCCCGACGGCGCCGTCGCAGCCAGGTTGTTGAAGGCCGCTTCGGCCTCGGCATGCTTGTTCTGCTCGGAAAGATCTACGGCCGCATCGAACGCGCTACCGGCCTCGGCCGCCTTCTTTGCCTCCAAATACTGGTAGCCGCGCCAGCCGCCCACCGCGGCGATGATCAAGAGCGCGCCGGCGACGATGTAGATCGAATACTGATCCCACAGCTTTTTGAGCTGATCGCGGCGGACCTCTTCGTCGACTTCATCAAATAATTCAGACACTTAGAGAAATCCCATCCCCGATAGGCAGCGCCCCAACAAGGCGCTGCCAAAAACCTGGTCCCTGTGTGGCGGCGGCGATACCCTAGCGATATGGCGGTGGCAAGGCAAAGCTAGCCCAATCAAAGTGTTAACGAGGCGGCGCGGGGGGCTTGTCCACCCCGCCACCGGTCTGCCTTCTGCCGTACCACCGCCCCTGCACCATCGCGTGTCCTGCGGGCCGGCGCGACCAGTTCGTGGTCGTTCCCCAGTCAGCCCTTGGTTTTCATGCCGTAGACATGCTCGGGCCCCGGAAAAGCCCGCGAGCGCACATCGGTCGCATAGCCCTCGATCGCCGCCTCGATCATCGGACCGAGATTGCCGTAGCGGCGGACGAATTTCGGTGCCCGCGGCGACAACCCCAACATGTCCTCCAGCACCAGCACCTGACCGTCGCAGGCGGCACTGGCGCCGATGCCGATTGTGGGGATGGCGATGGTCTCGGTGATCTTCCGCGCCAAGGGCTCGGCGACCGCCTCGACAACGACCGAGAAGGCGCCGGCTTCCGCCACCGCGCGGGCGTCAT
>JBKQRS010000385.1:0-2824 GCA_052143915.1 Bradyrhizobium sp. | reverse complement strand
TCCCAGTTCGGAGGAACCGTCAATCGGTCATGGCCGCCGGCCAAGGGCGATTGCCTGGCCTTGTTGTTCCTGAGCCACAGGGTGGCCAAGCGCGATCGCCCCGCTCTACTGATTTCCCAAGCTGCGCCAGAAGCTTGCTAACGCGCAAATTTCGTGTTGCAATCCCCGACACAATCGGAATTAGGCCGATCGGCTGTGCGTTTCGCGACTAGGAAATTGAGCAGACATCCGGAAGCCCGCTTGTGGCGTGGCGCGCGTAAAGCGTGGCCGCGTCTTTTTTACGTCTAGACCAGGAGACAGGCGATGCAAAAAGGCACCGTCAAGTGGTTCAACCCGACAAAGGGTTATGGGTTCATCAAGCCGATGGTCGGCGATAAGGACGTGTTCGTCCATATCTCGGCGGTCGAGCGCGCTGGGCTCACGACCCTCAACGAGAATCAGGTTATCGAATATGACCTTGTGGAAAATCGCGGCAAAACCTCCGCGGAAAATCTGAAGGTCTCCTAAGCCTCGTCACGATCCGCGCAAGCAATCCTGATGCACCCCCGGCCAATGCCGGGGGATTTTGTTTTTCTAAGCGCCCCGCGACGTCTCCGCCGGCGAGATCAATGGTTCGCTCGGGCTGCCGCCTTCCACTTTGCAGGCATCGCCCTCGATACGGACCCTGCCGCTGGCGAGCAGGCGTAGCGCGTCCGGATAGATTCGATGTTCGATCTCGAGGATCCGCGCCGACAGCGTTTCCGGCGTATCGTCATCGTGAACTGCGACCGCCCCCTGCATCAGAATCGGTCCCGCGTCGGTCTCCGGAATGACGAAATGGACGGTAGCTCCGGAGATTTTGACCCCGGCACTTAGCGCCTGGCCGTGAGGATCGAGTCCGGGAAATGCAGGCAATAGCGATGGATGAATATTGAGCATCCTTCCATACCAGCGTTGCACGAACTCACCCGTGAACAGCCGCATGAAACCGCCGAGGCAGATCAGGTCGATCCGGCGTTCGTCCAGCGCCGACTGCAGAACCGCCTCGAACGCCGCACGATCCCTGCCAAACGGCTTGCTCTCGATGGTCACCGTGGGGATGCCGCATGCCCTGGCCTTTTCAAGACCGCCGGCGTCTGCCCTGTTGGAAATCACGACCGATATCTCGGCCGGGAAATCCGCCGCCGTGGCGGCCTGGATCAGCGCGGCCATGTTCGATCCGCGCCCCGAAATCAGGATTGCGACGCGGCGCTTCACGGCCTCACCATGCGAGATCGAGATGGCCGTTATAGACCACGCGATGCTCGCCCTCTGCAGGGATCACCTCGCCCAGCACCGTGGCACTCTCGCCGGCTTCCGCGAAAACTTCGGTGACCGCTTCTACGGCGTCCGCCTTGACGATGGCGATCATGCCGATCCCGCAATTGAACGTGCGCAGCAATTCGAGTTCGGCGATGTTCCCCTGCCCCGCCAGCCATTTGAAGACCGGTAGTACCGGCAGGCGTGCGAGATCGATTCCGACGCCAAGGTGCTTGGGCAGCACGCGTGGAATATTATCGGTGAAACCGCCGCCGGTGATGTGGGCAAGCCCCTTGACCGCGCCGGTCTCCCGGATCGCGCGCAGGCATGACTTGACGTACAGCCGCGTCGGCGTCAGCAGCGCGCCGCCCAATGTCATGACCGGCGAAAACGGCGCCTTTGCCTCGAACGGAAGGCCCGAGGCTTCGACAATCTTGCGGACCAGGGAAAATCCGTTGGAGTGAACGCCCGACGAGGCAAGGCCGAGCACGGCGTCACCGGCGGCGATATCCGGCCGCGGCAGAAGCGTGCCCCGTTCGGCGGCGCCGACCGCAAAGCCCGCGAGGTCGTAATCGCCGTCCTTGTAGAGCCCCGGCATTTCAGCGGTCTCGCCCCCGATCAGCGCGCAGCCGGATTCCCGGCAAGCCTCGGCTACGCCAGCGACGATCGCGGCGGCAGCGTCCGGATCGAGCTTCCCGCAGGCGAAATAGTCCAGAAAGAACAGCGGTTCTGCGCCCTGCACCACAAGGTCGTTGACCGACATCGCCACCAGGTCAATCCCGATACCGTCATGCAGGCCGGTCTCGATCGCGATCTTGACCTTGGTGCCGACGCCGTCGGTCGCCGCGACCAGAACCGGATCCTTGAAGCCTGCTGCCTTCAGATCGAACAGACCGCCGAAACCGCCGATTTCGGCCTCAGTGCCGGCCCGCGCCGTGGCGCGAACCATTGGCTTGATGAGATCGACCAGGCGATTGCCCGCATCGATATCGACGCCCGAATCTGCGTAAGTGAGCCCGTTCCTGCGCTCGACCATGGCCTGTTCCAGATGAATGGCGGCTGGTTACGTCGGATTCCGCCCGTGTGCAATGGCTCGCAACACATGCGGGCATATACTATGTAGACAGGAACCGGTTCGGGCTGCAAAGGGGCCGGATATTTCGGGAAATCAGGCCGGTGGCCGGGAAACGACCGAGTTGAGTATTCCAAATATCATTACGCTGGGCCGCATCATACTGGTGCCGATTATCGTCTGGGCGATTGCCTCCAGCCAGATGGAAATTGCATTCGCGATCTTCGTCGTCGCGGGCGTCAGTGACGCCGTCGACGGCTTTCTCGCCAAGCGCTTCAACATGGCCAGCGAACTGGGGGCGCTGCTCGATCCCCTGGCCGACAAGGCGCTCCTGGTCTCGATCTACATAGCGCTTGGAATCTGGGGCGCCGTACCACGCTGGATTGTCATTCTCGTGGTCTCGCGCGACATCGTGATCGTTACCGCCGTGATTGTGTCATGGTTGTTCGGCAAACCGATCCCGATGAAACCGTT
>JBKQRS010000384.1:0-14508 GCA_052143915.1 Bradyrhizobium sp. | reverse complement strand
GAGCGTCGAGCTCCGTCAACGCATTCGATATTCGGTTACACCGAGGCGATTGTTACGCGACGCCGTGATTGCAGCCGACCTGTCGCGATGAGACGCCCGTGGCGGGTCAGGCGGCGTATCGCGCCGCCGGCGTGCCGTTCATCAGGCCGCCGACGAGGGCTTGCCGTGTCTTCTGGTGATCATCCCAAAGCGCCTGTTCCGGCAGCGAGGGGAACACCCACGACCCGCCGCGATCGAGGCCCTTCAGCGCCGCGTCCACCAAATGTTGTGGCTTCATCACCGCGCCGGCCGGAAGATTGCTGACCGGCAGTCCGGCCTTGTTCCAGAAGCCGGTGTCGACCGCCGGCGGGGTCACCACCTGTACAAGGATGCCTTTGCCGGCGACCTCGCCCTGCAAAGCTTGCGAAAAGCTCACGACGTAGGCTTTTGAAGCATTGTAGACGCTGAACTCCGGCCACGGATGGAAGGCCAGCACGGATGCGATATTGATTGACGATGGCGCCGGCGCCGCGCGCCAAGGACGCCTTCCAGGCGGTTTTGGCAATTCGCGGTCGCGGGACGTGCTGCTTTGCGCGGCGCAAACCCGGCAATCGCCGCTTTCCGCCAGGATTCGGCATGCTATTCTTGGCCAGTCTTGGAAGGGCAAAACCGGGGAGCGTTTCTGATGGCGGGGGGTTTTCGAAGGTACTGCGCATGCATGATTGCAGCCGGGCCACTGCTTTTGGCCGGGACGTTTGAGGGCCGGGCGGCGGTCGATGATGCCAAGACCTGCGCCAAGGAATCCGGCGAAATCGCCATCGACGCGTGTTCGCGCGCCATCAAGTCCGGCCATTACAAGGGGCACGAGCTGGCGCGCCAATATCTGTATCGCGGCGTCGAGCGGAGATTGAAGCAGGATTTCGACCAGGCGCTCGCAGACTTCGGCGAGGCGGCGCGGATCGACAAGAAATATGCGGATGCATTTTACAATAGTTGCGTCATTTACAACGTCAAGGCGGACTACGATCACGCCGTTGCCGATTGCAGTCAGGCCGTCAAACTCGGACCCAGCCCCAACGCGACGGCGGCAAGCGGCGGCGAGCGTCTCGGGAATGATCGTACCATCTCGGACTATTACTCCGAGCGCGGCCTCGCTTATCTCAAGAACGACGACTACATCCACGCGATCCTGGACCTCGACAACGCCATCCGCCTCAATCCGAAGAACGGCCGAGCGCTGAAAAGCCGGGGGCTTGCTTATCAGGCGAAGGGAGACACCGCGCGCGGCGATGCCGATCTCGAGGCGGCAAAGCAGCTCGGCGAGTGACGTCCGGGAATTTGCGCGACCTGCCGGCATCGCGCCGGACAGCATGCTTTCTTGCGAGGGTGAACAGACGCGGCAAAGCGGCATTTTTGTCTGCTGGAATCAAATCTGCCTTACAAAATTGTGATTGCGGCTCACGCCTCGGTTGATCTGGATCAATGAGAATTCTCGCTTGTTGGGGATGATATCCTGCCCAGTCGATTTAGTTCGCGGGAACTGCAATGTGCCGCATCCGTCTCTCGGTCCTTGTTTTGGCTCTCATGGCCATGGGGTCGAATTGTCAGGCCGCCGGATCGTTTCAGACCAAGCCGTCGTTCTCCAACGTGGTGAGCGCCAATTACTTAACTCCGCCGCCTGCCGTCGCGGTGGCTCATACAAATATTCCTGTGATCGAAATAGGTTGCGGCAAGGGTCGTGTTCGCGACTCCCAGACGCATGGTTGCCGCGGCCCGGCCGACATCAGGTAATCAAGTCGCCCCGTCTCTGGCTTTTCTTGTCGAAGCGACGCCGGCTTCTCACCCCGATGAAGCCGAGTTCCATCTTGAGCCTCCTCCTGGGCCTGTTCGTCGTGGTCGCCATAGATCGGCGTAGAGGTATTCGAGCTTCACACTCCAATTGCTCCAGGCCGCCCATTCAGCCCCGGCGCACCCCGAAATCGCAGCAGTTTATTAAGAAATCGAAGACAGACTATGAGCGCCCTTTGGGCTTCCAGGTGGGGGATGGAGGCAACCCATGCGTCCACGACGGTTTGCACGCGTTCGCCGTACAGGCCGAAATGCCTTGAGGTTTGGGCGCAGACCAAGCTACCTGATCGATTTGAATTGCTATTCGGCGGTACCAAGAAACGTTGCCGGGCTGTTTGGCGCACCGGACAACTTCTCGGTGTCGCATTTTGACTGAGCTGGATTTTACGATGCATCGCGTTGGCTGTTCATGCTTGGCAGCAAGACGCGCCTAAAATTGAAACAGCGCTGGAATTTTTCTAGACGATTGAAGAAACCATGTCGTTTCTCCAGGAACTGGACATCGCAGTCTCGCAGGGATCGGCCGAGAGCCGCGAGCGAGCGTTGTGGTATGCGACCGACCTATTGATAACGGGCCGATATACCGACAACGAAATCTGGATGTTCGGAGAGATCATAAGTCGGCTGGAGCAGGATATTGAAGCAGCAGCCCGCGCCCAGCTCGCAAGGCGACTGGCTCGGACCGACAATGCACCTGTCAAAATCATCAATAAACTTGCGTTCGACGATTCGATCGACGTCGCAGGCCCGGTACTTCGTCAGTCCGAACGGCTCGATGCCCGGACCCTGGTTGCCAATGCTAGGTCGAAAAGCCAGCAACACCTGCTCGCGATCTCGCAGCGAAGGTCGATTTGCGAAGAAGTGACGGACGAGCTTGTGACCAGAGGGAATCGGGAGGTTGTGCGTTCGGTCGCGAAGAACGATGGTGCGCGCCTCTCTGATTTCGGCATCCTGCACATGATCAAACGGTCAGAAAAAGATTCGATTCTCATCGAGCAACTTGGCCGCCGCAAGGACATCCCCAGGCATCTCTTCCAGCAATTGATCGCAAAGGCATCGGACAACGCGAAAAAACGCATCGAGAGCGAGCGCCCAGAGTCGGCAAGCCAGATACACAGCCTGGTGACCAACGTCACGGGCGCACTGCACTCGAAATTCGGCCCCGCATCGAAGGGCTATTTCGATGCGAAGAGGGAAGTGGGAAAACAGCATCAATACGGCAACCTGAACGAACAAAAGATCTTCGAATACGCTCAGTCCCACAGGTTCGAAGAAGCCACGGTCGGCCTCTCCTTGTTGTGCGTGTTACCTGCCGACGTAGTCGAGCGCGCTCTGGTCGACAAGAATAAGGAAATTGCGCTGATCCTGACCAAAGCTCTCAACTTTTCATGGGAGACCACGATGTCGCTGCTGTTCCTGAGCGCGCCGGACCACCGCATCATGGCAAACGACCTGGAAGAGATGAAACGGGAATATGCCGGACTTAACATTGAGACGTCGCGAAGCGTTCTGAGAACCTACCAGTCACGCAAGCAAGCAGTAGCGGCCGATTCCGACCAGCGTCGTCTGCCTCAGCTTAATGGTTCTTAAAATGAACGGCTACCTTCGGATCTCAGCGCGGCCCAAACCCCGTAATGTCCTGGTCGTCCGCGCCCATTGAGCTTGATCAATATCCGGATCGGCCGGGCGGCTACGATCAATACAGCGCCGACCGTCGTGAGCCGGTGACGCTCGGCGGCACGAGTGGGAATTTTTCAATGTCGTTTAAGAGTATAGCTGTCTTTGTCGATTCCACGCCGGCCGGCGAGGCGCGAGCCACTTACGCGGCCAAGATGGCGTTCCTTCATGGCGCCCACCTTATCGGGATTTTCGTGGTGCCGTCGATTTTTGGTGGTAGTCCTGCAGAATCCTTTGTCCAGGGACGGCTGGCCGTTCGGCAGGTCATTGCCGGCCACCAGGTCAAGGAAGCAGCCGCGATCGACGCCGCGAAACGCAGCTTCTCCGTAGTGTGCACCCGTGAAGACATCGGCTTCGAGTTTCGCTTCGTCTATCAAGATGACTTCCACGACAGCGCCGCGCTGAATTCGCTGCATACGGATCTCGTGATCGCCGGGGGGCCGCGCCGCGGTGGATTGCCGGGTGACTGGTCGGCCGAAGCGCTTCTCCTCGCCACCGGCGTGCCGCTGCTCCTGCTGCCGGAGCTCTGGTCGGGGGCCGCCGCCGAGCATGTCGTGGTCGCCTGGAATGCGAGCCGCGAGGCGCGGCGCGCGATATCAGACGCGCTTCCGTTTCTCACCGGAGCGCAGTCCGTGACTGTCCTCGTGGTCGATCCTCAGAAGAATCCCCGTCACGGCGAGGAGCCAGGCGCGGACGTGGCTCGCTATCTCGTTCGTCACGGAGCCAAGGTGGTCGTCGAACAGGTGCAGTCGGCTGGCGAGCCAATCGCCAGGGTGATCCTGGCCTATGCGGAACGCCATGATAGCGATCTCATTGTCGTCGGTGCTTATAGCCATCCGCGGACAGCTGAAATGATCTTCGGCGGCGTGACCCGATCGCTGCTGCGAGACGCCGCCGTTCCGCTCCTGATCGCTCATTGAAATAGCAGCTGTGAGATGCAACGGTCTGGCGCCAAGCGCGGATCGATCGGGGCGTGGTTTGCAGCTTGCGCCTCAAATCCCGTTTCGGGGCCAGCGATCATCAGGACGCAACAGGCCGCTCACGCCGCCTCGTCGTCCCGCAGCGATTCTTCCTCATCGGCAAGCCGCGTCCAATATTGCGCGAAGCTCGCCAGGCGGCGCGCTTCGTTGGCATCTTTTTCGGCTTTGGCCTGGCGCGCAGCCTCAGCCGCCCATTTCCTGAGCTTTGACTGCTCTGGCATGACTCCACCTCGAATATCCCGGCCCGTCGATATGTCTCTTTGACGACCGAAAAGGTTCATCGCCTTTCGCCGTCCGGGTGGCCAATTGTTGGGCGTGCATCGACGCCTGACTATGATCCCGAACATGCCTCGGCAGACTCCAGTTTGCAGGGAGATCGCGGGCCACACGCGCGGCGTTGGAGGCGCCTCAGGGCCCGCTAAACATTTCTTTAGTTTGGTTTGCACAGAGCAGGCGTAAAATCATATAGTGACCGGCTCGAACCCCAATACATCGCCGGTGCCATGACCCCTTAAGAAATCGAGGTGGCCACGAGTCGGGTCGCGTCCGCGATCAGCTTTTCACCTTGCTATGACGAAGAGGGAGAAACGCATGAAGAGACTGATACTTCTTGCCACTGCCGTCGTTCTTTCTTCTGCGCTGGCAGCACCAGCAATGGCGCAACACAGGGTTTTCCACCCCGAGACTTATGCCCAGAACGGTTATTGCGCTCACCACGAGCCGGGAAATCCCTATACCAAGGAAGAGGATTATATGGCCTGGAGCGGCTGGCGGGCCCGGGGCGGATGGGACGACCGCAACGACTGGAAGTGTACGCCTGTGCGCCCGTCTGAGCCCGGCGCATGGTTCTAGCTGGAGCGTCTTCGCGCGAAGCCTGCCCTGTGGGTAGATGCCGGTTCGCATAAGAAGCGCGTCAAAACGGAAGATGAGAGCCTGATCGGATCAGAACCGATCAGGCTTTTTGAGCATGATCCGGAAAAGTGGGCACCGGTTTTCCCTTAGCTAACAAACGCGAATGCGTTTGCGCGGAAATCATGCTCAAACAAAAAGATAGAGCGAGATGACTTTCAACGAAAAGTCATCTCGCTCCAGTGAAAGTTACCGCCGGCTGATCTTCTCCCACAGCCAGCGCGCCACCGCGTCCGGCGACGACGCGCCGTCGCCGGCGGCCGCGCGCAGGTTCGCCTCGCGCATATCGGAGATGTCGATGCGGCCGAGCAGCGGCGCCAGCGCCGCCTGCAGCACCTGGTCGCCGGCGCGTTTCGGCGCGATCAGCACGATCGCGTCGTAAGGCGGGATGGCGTGCCTGACATCGTCCAGCACGACGAGGTCGTATTTCGCGATCAGACCATCGCTGGTATAGCCCGCGATCACGTCGACCTCGCCGGAGGCGGCCGCGGCATACATGAAATCCGGCTGCATCTGCCGTTGCGCGCGAAATTTCAGCCCGTACGCTTTCTGCAGCCCGGCCCATTCCGGCCGCGAGAAAAACTCGTAATCGGCCGCTATCGACATCGCCGGAGCGTGGGCGGCGAGATCGGCGATCGAGCGGATGCCGAGCGCCTCGGCGCGCTTCCTCGGCATCACCAGTGCGTAGGCGTTCTCGAAACCGAGCTCGCCCGCAAGCGAAACGTTCTGCTTCGCAAGCGTCGTCTTCAGGTCGGCGAGCAATTCCCGGCGCGGCTTGATGTCGCTGTGGTGAAACTGGTTGGCCCACAGCGTGCCGGAATAATCGACATAGACGTCGACATCGCCACTCACCAGCGCTCCGTAAATCACGTTGGAGCCGAGGCCCTCGCGCGCCGTGGCCGTGAGCCCCGCCGCTTGCAGCCGCTGCGCGATCAGCGCGGCGAGCACATATTGTTCGCTGAAGGTCTTGGCGCCGACAATATAGGCCGATGGCGCGCGCACCATCGAAGGTACCAGCGCTGCGGCCACCAGCGCCGCGATGCCGAGGCCGCCGAAGGTCGCGCGCAGGCGGCTGCGCCTGGCAATTCCGGTTTCGATTCCGGCCAGCGATTGATCGACCGCGAGCGCCAGGGTAGCGGCCGCGACGCAACCGAACAGCACGAACACCCAGTTCTGGGTCTGCAATCCGGCAAAGATGTAGTTGCCGAGGCTGGTCTGGCCGATCGGCGTCGACAATGTCGCGGTGCCGATCACCCAGACCGCCGCGGTGCGGATGCCCGCCATCATCACCGGCAGCGCCAGCGGCAGTTCGACCGACAATAGCGACTGGAGCTCCGTCATGCCGACGCCTTGCGCGGCCTCGAGGATCGCAGGCTCGACACCCTTCAGGCCGGTGATGGTGTTGCGCAGCACCGGCAGCATGGAATAGAGCGCGAGCGCCAGCACCGCCGGCAGGAATCCGAACGCCGAGAAGCCAAATCCGAACCAGGCGAGCGACAGCGACGCCAGCGCCAGCAGCAGCGGATAGAACAGCGCGAGCAGCGCCAGCCCCGGCACCGTCTGAACGATCGAGGCAAGCCCGAGCAACACGCCGCGCATCAAAGGCCTGTTGCGCGCGGCGATCGCCAGCGGCAGGCTGACTATGAGGCCGAGCGCGAGCGCCGTGACGCTGACCCGCACATGGTTGCCGAGATAATCGGGCAGATGCGCGAGAGCTTCGCTCCAGCGTGGATCGGAGAACAGGTTCATGCCGCGCCATCCCGCGGCAACAGAATCTTGAGCCGCTCGGCCTGACGCCGCGGCGTGCGCAAGAGTTCGCCGACATAGGCGTCGCCGCTGTCCGAGAGCTCCGATGGGGTGCCTTGCGCCAATAGCCGCCCGGCGCGCATCACCGCGATACGGTCGGCGAGCAGAATGGCCTCGGTCATATCGTGGGTGATCATGACCGTGGTCAGCCCGAGCTTCCGGTGTAGCGCGCAGTAGTCGTCGCCGAGCGCGTCGCGGGTGAGGGGATCGAGCGCGCCGAAAGGCTCGTCCATCAGCACGATCCGCGGTTTTGCTGCCAACGCGCGGGCGACGCCGACGCGCTGGCGCTGGCCGCCGGACAGTTCATGCGGGAAGCGATCGCGGTATTGCGCGCGATCGAGCCGCACCAGATCGAGCAGTTCGTCGACCCTTGAGGCGATTTCGGCGGCGGGCGCGCCTGACAATTTCGGCGTGATCCCGATATTGGCGGCGACGCTCATATGCGGAAACAGTCCGCCGCTCTGGAACACGTAGCCGATGCGGCGGCGCAGCGCGACAGGATCGGCCGTGCGCACGTCCTCGCCTTCGACCCGGATGCTGCCGGTGTCGGCCTCGATCAGCCGATTCGCCAGCCGCAGCAGCGTGGTCTTGCCGGAGCCGGAGCTGCCGACGATGGCGAGAAACTCGCCCTCGGCGACCTCGAGCGAGACGTCGTCCACCGCCAGTACGGGTTTCGCGCCGCGGCCGCCGTCGAAACTCTTGGCCACATGCGCAAAGGCGATCAGTGCGGCGTTTTGCATCTCAGGTCGGTCCAAGGCTCTTTCTTTACCCTCCCTTGGAGAGAGAGGGTAAGAGATCAACTACCACGTCGCCGTACCGCGTTGAACTTATCCTTCGCAAGCGCTAAGCCATCGTCCGAACCTGGGGGAGGGATTGCGGGTGGACAAGGAAATGCCGACGGCGGTCGCACTCGACGACGCCACGGTGGCGTTTCGCCTTGCAGACAACCGCGTCTACACCGCGGTCGAGCAGGCCCGGCTTGCCGTCGAGCAGGGCGAGTTCGTCGCCATTGTCGGGCCCACCGGATGCGGGAAATCGACGCTGCTCAATGTGGCGGCCGGCCTGCTCAAGCCGGCATCGGGAAGCGTGCGGATCTTCGGCGCCCCGCTCACCGGGCTGAACCGCGAGGCCGGCTATCTCTTCCAGGCCGATGCGCTGTTTCCCTGGAAGACGGCGATCGACAATGTCGCCATCGGCCTCGAAATCGAAGGCGTGTCGCGCCGCGACGCGCTGGAACGTGCGCAAGCCTGGCTCGCCTCGGTGGGGCTTGCGGCCTTCGGCAACCGCTATCCGCATATGCTCTCGGGCGGCCAGCGCAAGCGCGTTGGGCTGGCGCAGGTCTTGATCCGCGACCCCAAGATTCTCCTGATGGACGAGCCGTTCGGGCCGCTCGACGCCCAGACCCGCCAGATCATGGGCAACCTTCTGCTCGAGTTGTGGAACGCCGACCGCAAGGCGGTTCTGTTCGTGACCCACGATCTCGAAGAGGCGATCGCGCTGGCGGATCGCGTGGTGATCATGTCGGCGGGACCCGGTGCGCGCATCATCGGCGACTGGCGCGTCGGACTTCCGCGCCCGCGCGACAGCATGGAGGTCCGGCTGGACAAGGAATTTCACTCACTTCACCGTGAGATATGGAGTGTTCTTAAAACTGAGGTGATGAAGGGCTACGCACAATCATCGCTGGCCGCGGCGGGCGGACAGTGATGCCGCCTTGATCTCGAAGCGCCGAAGGCTACACTCCATTCCGCCAACCCAAAGCAATCAATAAGGCAAGCAAACAGGGGAAAATGTCATGCTGTTACGTGGTTCTATTCTGGCCGCTTCCGTCGCTCTGGCAGCCCTCGGATTTTCACATGGTGCAATTGCGCAAGGCGCGTTCACGCTGACCTCGCCGGGGTTCAAGGACGGCGAACGGCTGGCGGTGAAGAATGCCGGCAACAACAAGTCAAATCCGAATTGCGTCGGCGAGAACGTTTCGCCGGCGCTGTCCTGGGCGAACCCGCCGGAGGGCACCAAGAGCTATGCGCTCCTGATGTTCGATCCGGAGGGCCGTCCGCCCGTCGGCGTCAGCCACTGGGTGGCCTATGGCATTCCGGCCTCCGTGACGGGCTTTGCCGAAGGCGAGGTGTCAGGGCCGAGCAGCAAATATGTCGGCGGCACCAGCCTGATGAAGCTGTCGAACTATTTCGGACCCTGCACACCGCCCGGCCCGATCCATCACTACACCTTCACGCTGATGGCGACCGACCTCGAGCCGACCGCGCTTGCCCCTGGACTGACGCGTGACGAGGCGATCAAGGCGCTCGAGGGCCACGTGAAACAAGCAACCGGTTTGATCGGCACATTCTCCAAGCCGTGACGCCCGGTCACTCCGGTGGTTCCTTTCGATCGGAGGGACCATCTATCCTCTCGTCGTCCCCGACGTACGTCATTGCGAGGAGCAACGCGACGAAGCAATCCACTCTTACTTCGTTGGACCCTATGGATTGCTTCGCTTCGCTCGCAATGACGGATAGTGTCACGCCATCGCGCCAACCGAAGAGAGTTTCTTACCGATGTCGCGCGTGATGCTTCTCGCCTTGCAGGTGCTGGTCGCGGTGGTCTGCCTCGCGCTGTGGCAATTGCTGGCGACCGTGCCGATCTTCGGCCACATACTGCTGCCGCCATTCTTCTTTTCCAACCCCGTCGATGTCGGCGGCCAGATCGTCGCCTGGTTCGCGAGCGGGGTGATCTGGAAACACCTCGCGATCACGCTGTGGGAGTCGATACTCGCCTTCGTGATCGGCTCGCTCGGCGGTGTCGCGGTCGGCTTCTGGTTCGCGCGAAAGCCGCTCGTCGCCGCGGTGTTCGATCCCTATGTGAAGATGGCCAACGCGCTGCCGCGCGTGGTTCTGGCGCCGATCTTTACGCTGTGGCTGGGGCTCGGCATCTGGTCGAAGGTCGCGCTCGGCGTCACGCTGGTGTTCTTCATCGTGTTCTTCAACGTCTATCAGGGCGTCAAGGAGGTCTCGGCCACCGTGCGCGACAACGCCCGCATGCTCGGCATGGGCGAGCGGCAGCTGATGCGCCACGTCTACTGGCCATCGGCGCTATCGTGGATGTTCTCCTCGTTGCATACCTCGGTCGGCTTCGCGGTGGTCGGCGCGGTGGTCGGCGAATATCTCGGTTCGGCAGCGGGGCTCGGCTACCTGATCCAGCAGGCGGAAGGCGTGTTCGACGTCGCCGGCGTATTCGCCGGCATGTTCGTGCTGTCCGCCTTCGTCATCCTGATCGACCTCGCCGTCACCATGGTCGAACGACGGCTTCTGGTGTGGCGGCCCAACGCGGGCGAGGCGAGGGCTTAGGGTTTCATGTCATTCCGGCCGCGCATTGGATGCGGCGGATTGAAAGGGGAGCGCCGATGCCATTGACCAAGCAGCATTGCAGACATCGTGCTGCGGAGAAGTTGGCGCGCCGGTTTTGCTCTCTCGCGTTGCTGCTCATTCTCGTTGCGGTCAGTTGGGCGCCGTCGGCCCGCGCGCAGGGCACCGCAGGACCCGGCAGCGCTGGGAGCGGAGCCGTTCCCGGGCCGGTGTTTTCGGATACCGGCCCTGATGCGGCTGCTTACGGCGGGGCGGCAGGCTTTCCGGTTGGAACGCGTGCGACGGCCAGTCAGCTTGGAAACCTCGTGGGTACCTACAGCCATTTCGACGAATTGATTTCATCGCGCGTGGTACGCCGCGCGGCGACGCCCTGGTTGTTCAAGCGGGCGCCGGAGCCAACGATCTCTTACAATTTCGGACCGGATCGGCTCTCAATCGAGGCCTATCTTGGCCGCAACCCGACCACCGGGCTTTTGATCGCGAAGGACGACACGATTCTGTACGAGCACTATCAGTACGCGCGCACCGATCGTGACCGCCTCCTCTCTCAGTCCATGGCAAAGACGATAACAGCGATGCTGATTGGCATCGCCATCTCTGAGAACAAGATCAAGTCGATCGACGACCTCGTCTCAGCGTACGTTCCCGGCCTCGCGCAGACGGAATACGGCAAGACGTCGATTCGGGACCTGCTGCATATGTCGTCTGGCGTGGCATTTTCGGAGCTTTACGATGGGCACGACGACGTCACCAAGCTCGGACGCGACCTGTTCGGCGAGCCGGGAAAGGATCCGATCGCCAGCGTGGCCCAATTCAACACACGCACCGCTCCGCCCGGAACCCGGTGGCACTACGCCAGCGCCGAGACGGAAGTCCTGGGCCTTGTGTTGCGGGCCGCCATTGGCGAATCCGTCGCGGACTATCTTCACGACAGGATCTGGGGCGCGATCGGCACGGAGGCAGACGCCTCATGGGCCATGGATGGCACCGGGCAGGAGGCCACCTTCTGCTGCTTCAACGCAACCTTGCGGGACTATGCGCGACTGGGTCGGCTGCTCGCGTATGACGGCGCATGGGAGGGACGTCAGCTAATACCGCAGCAGTGGGTGCTCGACGCCACGACGGTGCCTCCGGCCAGCGGCTATCTTGCGCCGGGAGCCGCCACCCCGTACTTCGGCTATGGATATCAAGTATGGATCCTTCCCGGCGCGCAGCGGCGATTTGCACTGCTCGGACTCCGCGGCCAAGTGATCCCGGTCGATCCAGCCTCCAAGCTCGTCATGGTGCACACCGCCGTGCGAAAGAACACCTCGGACCGGGCCTCAAATGCCGAAACGATTGCCCTGTGGCTCGGCGTGGTCGAGCAGTTTGGAAAATGATGATCTGTCTTGCGGTCACGGCGGCTCGTGGTGTGGCCGGCGGGCGAGGCGGGGGCGTAGGGTTTTGCCCGTCATTGCCAGCGACAAACGCGAAGCGTTTGCGCAAGGGAGCGCGAGCGACGAAGCAATCCATTCTTCAGTTGCGATGGATTGCTTCGCGGAGCCTGTCATCGAGCGCGCATTCGCGCGACCCGTTGGCTCGCAATGATGGCGGGCAATAACCACCTTCTCAATCCACCTGCACTGTTCTATCGTGTGCGCGCAACGAACAGCACGGAGGAAATCAATGAGCACGATATTGGCAAGGCTTGCCGCGGCATTGCTGGCGCTGGTGCTGATTTCTGATCTCGCGGCGGCCCAGAGCAAGGTGACGATCGCCGTCGGGGGCGGCGCCTGCCTGTGCTATCTGCCGACCGTGCTGGCCAGGCAGCTCGGCGAGTATGAAAAGGCGGGACTAGCGGTCGAACTGGTCGATCTGAAGGGCGGTTCGGGTGCGCTGCGGGCCGTGCTCGGCGGCAGCGCCGACGTGGTCTCCGGTTATTTCGACCACTGCGTCAATCTCGCCGCCAGGAAACAGGAACTGCAGTCCTTTGTGGTTTACGACCGCTATCCGGGCGAGGTGCTGGTGGTGTCGCCCGCGCACACCGCCGAGATCAAATCGATCAAGGATCTCGCCGGCAAGAAAGTCGGCGTCAGCGCGCCCGGTTCCTCGACCGATTTCTTTCTCAAATTTCTGCTGAAGAAGAACGGCGTCGACCCCGCGGGCGTATCTGTCATCGGCGTCGGCCTCGGCGCTACGTCGGTGGCGGCGATGGAGCAGGGCCAGATCGACGCGGCGGTCATGCTCGATCCTTCGGTGACCGTGCTGCAAGGCAGTCATGCGGACCTGCGCATCCTTTCGGATACGCGGACGCAAAAGGATACGCTTGAGGTATTCGGCGGCGAGTATCCCGGCGGCGCGCTTTACTCCACGACCGCCTGGGTCGCTTCGCATGACAAGGAAGTTCAGGCCCTGACCAATGCGATCTTGAGCACGCTTTCCTGGATCCATGCCCATACGGCGGAAGAGATCATGGAGAAGATGCCGCCGGAAATGGTCGGCAAGAACAGGGAACTTTATCTCGCCGCGCTGAAGAACACGATCCCGATGTATTCGCAAACCGGCCTGATGGATTCCAAAGGCGCCGACGCGGTGCTCGCCGTGTTCAGCGAGGGCTCGCCTGAAGTCGCCAAGGCCAATGTCGACGTCAGCAAGACCTATACCAACAAATATGTCGAGCAGGCGAAGAAGACGACGGGGACGAGTGCGAAGTAAAGCCGGCGGGACGATTGCCGCATGACGCTTCCCGTCATTCACCGCGTCACGGCCCTCGATCTGCGCGTTCGCACCACACCTTGGCCGTTCGCGCAAACGCGGCGCGCCGAGATCGAAGCGTATTTCGCCGACAAGCAGCGCGAGAAGCCGGAGCTGTGGAACGGCCGCGTCCTGCTCGCGCGGAATCCGGTTTTCACGGAAGGCCGCCTCGCGGCCGATTATTTCGAGACCGATTTCGCCAGTTTCCTCGCATGGCGCGACTGGGGTTTCCCCGATTCTGACGTCTTCAACGGCTTCGGCATGGGCGCGCTGCGCTGTGCCGACGGCGCCTTCCTGCTCGGCGAAATGGGACAGCATACCGCCAATGCCGGGCGGATCTACTTTCCGTCGGGGACGCCCGATCTCGACGATGTCAGGGATGGCGCGGTCGATATTGCCGGCAGCGTCGCCCGTGAAGTGGAGGAGGAAACGGGTCTTGTGGAAGCGGACTACAAAGCGGGCCTGCACTGGGACTGCGTGGTTTCCGGCGCG
This sequence comes from Bradyrhizobium sp., assembly GCA_052143915.1. Classification (GTDB taxonomy): domain Bacteria; phylum Pseudomonadota; class Alphaproteobacteria; order Rhizobiales; family Xanthobacteraceae; genus Bradyrhizobium. Next base: position 719 of record JBKQRS010000384.1, on the reverse strand, counting down.
GCGGTCGCGATGATCCGGGTTTTGCACGTCGACATGTCAGGCGAGGCGCTGCGCGCGCGGATCAAGGGCAATCTCGCCCGGCAGCCGCAACCCGAACTTTCCGCGATCCATCTGGTGCGGGAGACGCGCGATCTGACGGCGGCGATGCCGCGTTTTGTCACGGCGTTTATCGAGAGGGAATTTTCGGCGCCAGCTTGATCTCTGTTTCACCGTCATTGCCGGCGACAAACGCGAAGCGTTTGCGCAAGGGAGCACGAGCGACGAAGCAATCCAGTTTGACGCGTGCGGCCATGGATTGCTTCGCTGGCGTTCGCAATGACCAAGCCATCTGGCGCCGCTTCCCCGCGCGATATACCGTCGGGTCCACACGAGGCAACCGGAGCCGCGACCGCATGAGCAAGAAACCCGCGCAATCCCTCGGCGATCAGTTGAAGCCTTACGTCGCGCCGTTCCGCTTCGATGGATCGGGCGCGTTCCATTTGAGGTCGCACAAGACCAACGAGAAGGGCGGTCTCGACAAGGACAAGGCCGAAAAGATCCTCGAAACCAACCGCCGGCGGCTGAACGATTTCCAGGAGCGGCTCTACGCGCAGGACCGCTGGTCGCTGCTCGTGATCCTCCAGGGCATGGATGCGGCGGGCAAGGACAGCGCCATCAAAGGCATCTTCGAAGGCGTCAATCCGCAGGGTTGCGAGGTCACTTCGTTCAAGCAACCGAAC
>JBKQRS010000383.1:0-8308 GCA_052143915.1 Bradyrhizobium sp. | reverse complement strand
GCTCATGGCAGATATCTGGAGCGTTTTCGAGCGAAGTGGATACCGGTTCGCGTGAAGAAAACGCGTCAAAACAAAAGATTAGAGCGTCGGTTTTGATTCAATCAGAACCGATCTTGCTCTTGGGAATGACGTTGCCGGTGCCGCTCGAAAGGTCGCTTAGTTCAGCCGTGTCGGCCGCTCGTCTTGTTGCGGCTCGGAAGAGACCACGGGCGTAAATGTCGGCGCAGTGGTCGTCGAAGCGACTGGAGCCGGAGCCGCTCCTTGCGCGGCGGCCTTGCGCTGATGGTCACGGTAGGATTTCCATCCGGCGGGCAGGCTCAGGAGATAGAGCACAGTGCCCGCGGAAAGAATATACCAGGGATAGCCGATCAGAAGCGCGATGAAGAAAACCACGGAAACAAACACCGGCAGCACCATTTCCGGCGGCACACGCATGCGCACGGTCTTGCCGGAGAACACCGGCAGGCGTGAAATCATCAGGAAGCCGATCAGCAGCGTGTAGCCGGCGGTCAGCATGGCCGGCGGTTTCGGCAGGCCGAGAAACGCAAGATAGATCGGAAGCAGCACCAAGATCGCGCCCATGGGCGCCGGAACGCCGGTGAAATAATTCGCGGCATAGGCCGGCTTGTTGGGATCGTCCATGGTCGCGTTGAAACGCGCGAGCCGCAGGCCGCCGCTGATGGCGAAAACCATCGCCGCGATCCAGCCGCCATTGTGCAGTTCGTGCAACTGCCAGAAATACAACATCAGGCCCGGCGCGACGCCGAAATTGACGAAATCCGCAAGGCTGTCGAGCTCGGCCCCGAATTTCGACTGGCCCTTGATCATGCGGGCGACGCGGCCGTCGATGCCATCCAGCACGGCGGCAAACACGATCGCCGCCACCGCCAATTCCATCCGCCCTTCGATGGACAGACGGATCGCGGTCAGCCCTGCGCAGATCGCGAGCAAGGTGATGATATTGGGTACCAGCATCCGCACCGGGATCGGGCGAAACCGGCGGCGGCGCATTTCGGGATCTCGGCGATCGATCAGCATGGCTCGGTACATATAGCAAGCGCCGGCCGGTTCCGCCATTGCGGCGGTCAGGCGCCGGGCTTGACCGACTGGATGGTTAATCGGCGCGGTAGGTTCGCCCCGCATCGCTCAGCCTGAAATCGGCCAGAATGGTCTCGCCGGCCAGCGCGGTTTGCCCTTCGGATACCAGCGATCTGGTGCCTTCGGGCAGGTAAACGTCGAGACGCGACCCGAAACGGATCAACCCGAACCGCTCGCCCGCCCCGATCGTCTGTCCTTCCCGAACAAACGACACGATGCGCCGTGCCACCAGGCCTGCGATCTGGATTACCCCGATCCGCCCGTCGGGCGTGGAGATGACCAGCGAATTGCGCTCATTGTCCTCACTCGCCTTGTCGAGCTCGGCATTGATGAAGATGCCCGGCCGATACGCAATGCGATCAATCCGCCCCGAGACCGGACTGCGGTTCACATGGCAGTTGAACACGCTCATGAAGATCGAGATGCGCGGCAGCGGCCTGTCGCCAAGACCAAGTTCAGCCGGCGGCAATACCTGCGTCACCATCGAGATCCGCCCGTCGGCCGGCGCCACCACGATCCCGTCCCGCACGGGAGTTACCCGTACCGGATCGCGGAAGAAAAGCGCGCACCAGATCGTTAGCCCGGTGCCGATCCAGCCGAGCGGCGTCCAGATCCAGAACAGGATCAGACTGACGAGCGCAAAGCCGCCAATAAACGGATAGCCCTCCGGATGAATGGGCGGAATCTGCGCGCGTATGGAGTTGGCGATCGACATCAGGACTCACTGTCATCTTTCTCTCCCCCTTGCGGGAGAGAATTGCGTTCAGGTCACTCCGCCGCGGCTGGCGTGACCAGCGTATCGTCGACCGGCGGCGGCGCGCGGTTCGGCGCTTCGTTCTCGTCGGCGATCCGCGCGAGCTTCTCGCGCGCCTCCTGGGCCTCGCGCTGCCGGTTCCACATACTGGCATAGAGTCCGCCGGTTGCCAAAAGCTGGCCGTGGGTTCCGCGCTCGGCGATGCGGCCCTGATCGAGCACGATGATTTCGTCGGCGCCCACGATCGTGGACAGCCGGTGCGCGATCACCAGCGAGGTGCGGTTGCGCGACACCCGATCGAGCGCGTCCTGAATCTCCTGCTCGGTGTGGCTGTCGAGCGCCGATGTCGCCTCGTCGAGCACCAGGATCGGCGGCGCCTTGAGGACGGTGCGCGCGATCGCGACGCGCTGCTTCTCGCCGCCGGACAGCTTCAGGCCGCGTTCGCCGACCTGGGTCTCGTACCCCTTCGGCGACATCCGGATGAAACCGTCGATTTGCGCAAGCTGCGCTGCTTCCTCCACCTCGGCATCGCTGGCGTCCCAACGGCCGTAGCGAATGTTGTAGCGGATGGTGTCGTTGAACAGCACCGTGTCCTGCGGCACCATGCCGATCGAGGCCCGCAGCGAGGTTTGCGTGACATTTCGGATATCCTGGCCGTCGATCAGGATCCTGCCGCTCGAGACGTCATAGAGACGGAACAGCAGGCGCGAAATCGTCGACTTGCCGGCGCCGGACGGCCCGACGATCGCAACCGTCTTGCCGGCCGGCACCTCGAAACTGAGGCCTTTGAGGATCGGACGTTCGGGATCGTAGGCGAATTGCACATTGTCAAAGCGCAGATTGCCCGACGCCACAGCCAGTGGCCTGGCGCCCGGAATATCCTTGATCTCCGGATTGCGCGACAGCACGTTGAACATCTTCTCGATGTCGATCACGGCCTGCTTGATCTCGCGATAGACCATGCCCATGAAATTCAGCGGCTGGTAGAGCTGGATCATCATCGCATTGACCATGACGAAATCGCCGACCGTGTTGTGCCCGCTGCGGACCCCGATCGCGCACATCACCATGGTCGCTGTGAGGCCGGCGGTGAAAATGATCGCCTGGCCGGTGTTGAGGACGGCGAGCGAGGTATAGGTTTTGACGCTGGCCTGCTCGTAACGCTCCATCGAGCGGTCGTAGCGCGCGGCTTCGCGCTCTTCCGCGCTGAAGTACTTGACCGTCTCGTAGTTCAGCAGCGAGTCGATCGCCTTGGTGTTCGCCTCGGTGTCGGAATCGTTCATCTTGCGGCGAATCTCGATCCGCCACTCGGTCGCGATGTAGGTATAGTACATGTAGATCACGACCGTGATCATGGTGGCGAGGACGTAACGCCAGTCGAACTTCCACAGCAGCACCGCCATCAGCAGCGAAACCTCGACGATGGTGGGCACGAGTTGCAGGATCACCATCCGCACGATGACTTCGATGCCCGTGCGGCCGCGCTCCAGGACGCGCGTCAGCCCGCCGGTCTTGCGCTCGAGATGGAAGCGCAGCGACAGTTCATGCATGTGAACGAAGGTGAGATAGGCAAGCTTGCGCACCGCGTGCATCGCCACGCGCGCGAAAATTCCGTCGCGCCACTGGGTCAGGACCGCCATCAGCACGCGCAGGGCGCCGTAGCTCAAGGTCATGATCAGGGGCGAGGCGATCAGCCACAGCGTCCAGTTTGACGACTGCACCGGCGCGGTATCGGCGCCAGTCAAGGCGTCGATCGCCCATTTGAAGGTGAACGGCACCGACAAGGTCGCAAGCTTCGCGACCAATAGCAGCACCACCGACCAGACCACGCGCATCTTCAGATCGACGCGGTCGCCGGGCCAGATATAGGGCCACAGATGCTTGAGCGTCCCGGTCAGGGTCGCCTGTCCGAAGGATTGGTCGGGAGCAGGCGCTCCGCCAGCGCCCCGGGCCGAATCAGTGTGAGCCATCGAGCTGAGCCCGGCGCAACACCGCGCACCGGTTCGGCGCGCGCTTTTTTACGTTTTTCTGCATTCCGCAGTCATATAGAGCGTTTAGCCGCCACGTACACCCTCGCGGGAACCAAATTCTTCCACGATTTTCGGGGATTCGCGGATAGATTTCATTCGTCACGCGAATCCATTAAGGCTTGACGAGTTTTACGCTGCAGTGCCACATGACCGATATGAACAAGATCAAGACAGTCTGCGTCTATTGCGGCTCCGGCCCCGGCACAGACCCCCGCTTCGTCGAAGCCGCCATCGCATTGGGCAAGGCCCTGGCCGAAAGCAGTATCCGCCTCGTCTATGGCGGCGGCTCTATCGGACTGATGGGTGCCGTGGCCACCTCCGTACTCGATCACGGCGGCACGGTGACAGGCATCATACCCGGCTTTCTGACCGCCCGGGAAAACGCCCTCAAACGCGTTCAGGAGCTCATCGTCACGCCCGACATGCACGAACGCAAGCGGCTGATGTTCGAGCATTCCGACGCGTTCGTCGCGCTGCCCGGCGGCATCGGCACGCTGGAGGAACTGGTGGAGCAGCTCACCTGGCAGCAGCTCGGCCGTCACTCCAAACCCGTATTGCTCGCGAATATCGAGGGTTTTTGGGAGCCGTTACTGGCGCTGCTCGCGCATATGCGCGCCACCCAATTCATTCGGGCAAGTCTCGCGGTTGATATTCTGAAGGCCGAACGGGTCGAGGATATCGTGCCGCGGCTACAAGCCGCCGCTGCGCGTGCGAAGGAAGGCACCGCCGAAATGGTGCCCGAAATCGCCCGCCGGCTGTAGCAGGGGCGGCTCGCCGTTACCCTTGCTGGAACGTCACGGCCTCGATGCGATTGCCATCGGGATCTCTGACGAACGCCGCGTAATAGCGCACGCGATCGTGCGGCCGCAGGCCCGGCGCTCCGTCGTCACTGCCGCCGGCGCTCAGCGCCGAGGCGTGGAACGCGTCGACCTCGCCGGTCGATTTTGCCCTCAGACAAATATGACAGCCGCTCTCCGGCGTGACCGGCGACATCGCCCCGCGCAGGTTGATCCAGAATTCGGGATAGCTCTTGCCGAAACCCACCGTGCCCTCCCGCGTCACCAGCCGCGCAAGCCCAAGCGGCGCCAGCGTCATTTCGTAAAAGCGCGCGGACCGTTCGAGGTCGCTGACGCCGACGGAGATATGGTCGATCATTGGGGATGAACCTCGGCCAATATTGAAACGTATTCCGGGGCGCGGAGCGAAGCGAGTGAACTGTGATGTGCAAGTGCACATCGCCGTTCGCTTCGCGCCCCGCATGACGGCATAGACTCCTCACGCCGGCGCGCCTGATTTCACCAGCTTGTAGATGATCGAGTCCATCAGCGCCTGGAACGAGGCGTCGATGATATTGGGCGATACCCCGATCGTGGTCCAGCGTTCGCCCTCTTCGTCCGCGCTTTCGATCAGCACCCGCGTCACCGCTTCGGTGCCGCCATTGAGGATACGCACGCGATAGTCGATCAGCTTGAGGCCTTCGATGTATTTCTGGTACTTGCCGAGGTCCTTGCGCAGCGCCACGTCGAGCGCATTGACCGGGCCGTTGCCCTCGGCGGCCGAGATCAGTTTTTCGCCGTCGACGTCGACTTTCACCACGGCCATGGCCACCGTGACGCGCTGGCCGTTGGCGTTGTAGCGCTGCTCGACATTGACGTCGAACTGTTCGACCCGGAAATATTCAGCCACCCGGCCAAGCGTGCGCCGTGCCAACAGATCGAACGACGCATTGGCGGACTCATAGGCATAGCCTGCGGCCTCGCGGTCCTTCAGCTCCTCGACCAGGCGCGCCAGTTTTGGATCGTTCTTGTCATAGACGATGCCGGCGCGATCGAGTTCGGCCATGACATTCGAACGGCCGGCCTGATCGGACACCAGCACCTTGCGATGATTGCCGACCGCCTCGGGCGGAACATGTTCGTAGGTTTGCGGATCCTTCAGCACGGCGGAGGCATGAATGCCGGTCTTGGTCACGAATGCGCTTTCGCCGACATAGGGCGCGTGGCGGTTCGGCGCGCGATTGAGCATGTCGTCGAGCGTCCGCGACACCTTCATCAGGGTCGCCATCTTGTCGTCCGACACGCCGATCTCGAAGCGATCGGAGAACTCGGCCTTGAGCCGCAGAGTGGGGATCAGCGAACACAGATTGGCGTTGCCGCAGCGCTCGCCGAGCCCGTTCAGCGTGCCCTGGATCTGGCGCGCGCCGGCGCGCACCGCCGCCAGCGAATTGGCCACCGCCTGCTCGGTGTCGTTGTGGGCGTGAATGCCGACGTGATCGCCGGGAATATCCTTCGTCACCTCTCCGACGATGGTTTCGACCTCATGCGGCATGGTGCCGCCATTGGTGTCGCACAAAACCACCCAGCGCGCGCCGGCCTCGTAGGCCGCCTTCGCGCAGGCCAGCGCGAATTCCGGATTTTCCTTGTAGCCATCGAAGAAATGCTCGCAGTCAAGCATGACTTCGCGGCCGGCCTTCTTCGCGGACTTCACGCTGTCGCGGATCGAGGCGAGATTTTCCTCGTTGGTGGTCTCGAGCGCGACCCGCACCTGATAGGCCGACGATTTCGCGACAAAGCAGATCGCATCCGCCTTGGCTTCCAACAGCGCCGCCAAACCTGGATCGTTGGAGGCGGAGCGGCCGGGCCGGCGGGTCATGCCGAACGCGGTGAAGCGGGCGTGACCGAGTTTCGGCCTTTCCGCAAAGAATTCGGTGTCGGTGGGATTGGCGCCGGGATAGCCGCCCTCGACATAGTCGATGCCGAGTTCGTCGAGCATCTCGGCGATCAGCTGCTTGTCGTGCAGCGTGAAATCCACCCCATTGGTCTGCGCGCCGTCGCGCAGCGTGGTGTCGAACAGATAGAGGCGTTCGCGAGTCATGTCGGAACGGGTCATGTCTGAACCTCTGGCTTGGCGCTAACGCCCAACGTCTTCTGCATCGTGGTGTTGGCGAGCCATTCACCGCCGACGGACACGGTATTGCGCTGCATGGCCACATAGCCGCGCTTGGCGAAAAATTCCGCGGCGTTGTCGCTGGCATCGACGGTGAGGCTCTTGGCGCCACGCCCGCCCGCGAGCTTCTCCAGCGCATCGCACAGCATCGACGCCACACCCTGCCCCACCGCACCGGGATGCACGTAGAGCATGTCGATGTGGCTAGCGCCCTTCAGCGAGGCAAAGCCCACCGGCGAACTCTGCAGCGTGGCAACGAGCGTGAGCCCGGAGGCGAGCCGCTTGCCGAAAGCTTCTTCGTCGTCAGCCGCACTGGCCCAGGCCTGCTGCTGCGCTTCGCTGTAGTCATCGCCGGTCAGTTCCTCGATGCTGGCAGCGAAGATCGCCGCCAGCACGGGCGCGTCTTCGCCGAGATAGGGCCGTAGCGCAGGTTTGGGCAACGCCTGTCCCATTGTCTCACCACATGCCGTACAGTTTCAGGGCCAACGCGATGGCGGCGGCAATCAGCAGGATCTTCAGCACGATATAATAGAGCCAGTGCTTCGGAAACGGTGTGTCGGGACGGCTCATCGCGCGATCTCCCCTTTCTTCCCCTCTCCTTTCTTCCCCTCTCCCCTTGCGGGAGAGGGTGGCGTCTCGCGTGAGCGAGACGACGGGTGAGGGGTTCTATCCAATTGCTCCGCCAGACTAGTGAGGACGCCCTCCAAATTCTGAAGCACGTCGTTATTCCAAAAGCGGAGTACGCGAAATTCATTTCTCACGAGCCAGTTGTCGCGTTCGACGTCTCGAACGGACTCAGCGTGCTGGCCGCCATCGACTTCGATGATCAATCGTAGTTCGAAGCAGAGAAAATCCGCGATGTATGGCCCGACCGGAACTTGCCGCCGAAACTTGAACGCTGCAAACCTCCGATCTTTCAATGCAAACCAGAGCTTGCGCTCGGCATCGGTCATCCGCGCGCGCAATTGACGGGCCACCCCGGTGAAAGACCGCGCCCCCTCACCCGTCCTGCGCCTTCGGCGCAGGCCACCCTCTCCCGCGAGGGGAGAGGGATTAACCCGTTGCTCGCTCATCGCGCGATCTCCCAGGTGGTGCCTTCCTTGGAATCCTTGATGACAACGCCCATCGCCGCGAGTTGCTCGCGGATGCGATCGGATTCCTTGAAATCCTTGCGCGCACGGGCGGCGGTACGAGACTCCACTAGATCATCCAGATCCATAGGATTTAGACCTCTTTCTCGTGCGGCTACCTCTTGAAACGCTCGCTTTATGTCACCTCTGATATCATCGCTGCGAATATGATCGATGGCCTTTTCGAAGCCCAACAATTGCAGGGAGCCAGCCAGTTCGTTCGCCGCATCGGCCGGAAGGTCGGATGGCGAGGTAGAGCTTGCTGCGTTGGCTAACCGGTATAACTCAGTAATCACTGCCGATGTATTTAGGTCGTCAGCGAGAGCATTAATGACGCTGTGAGAAGGCTT
>JBKQRS010000382.1:0-7123 GCA_052143915.1 Bradyrhizobium sp. | reverse complement strand
GCGCTGCCGCCGTCGAGCAGCGTCATCGCCATCTTGAAGGTGCCAAGCACGATCACGACCACGCTCGCACCCACCAGCACCGAGCGGATCTTGGAGGTGATCGTCGATGGCTCCTTGCCCTGGCCACCGGCGGCCGCCTTCGGCGCGCCACGGGCAGCCTTGTCGGGCGGCGGTGCGGCCGCTGCGGCCTGGGCGGCGCGGCGGGCGGCGGCGATGAAACTCGAGGTGCTGACCGGCTCTTTCGCGGCCGCTGGAATTTCGCTGATGGCGCTCTCGGACGCTGCGATGCGCTCCGATGGCGAAGGCGCTCGCCCCGGCGGCCGGGTTCCCGGTTCGAGCGGATGATCAGGCGGCAGCTCCGGTGCGATCGCGACGCGCGGTTGCGCCGCGTGTGGCACCAGAATTTCGCTGATGGCCATCGGTAATGCTGCTGCGGCCGGGGGCATTGCCGTCGAAGTGGAGAGAAATTCCCGCGGGGCGGCGTCGAAATGCGGCTGCATCGCGACAGGATTCGGCAATTCAGGTTTGGGCTGCGGCGCCATCGCGACCCGGGCTGGGGCCTCCGGCATCGGCGCAGGCGGCTCGACAAATTCGGGCGCGGGCGGCGCGACATAGGCAGGCTCTGGCGGCGCCGCATGTGAGGATTCCCGCGGCGCTTCCGGCTGCGGTGCGGCCGGCTGGACGCGAACCGCGCGCAGATCGCCCTCGATCATGGACAACCGGTCGACCACATGGCCGAGCGTGTTGTGAACCGCTTCGAGGGAATCCTGAGTGTGGCGGTCGGTTTCAGCCTGGCTGAAACGGATGTCGGACAATTCGCGCTTGACGATGTCGGCGATGCCGCTGTCCGACGGTGCAGGCTCGTTCCGGCTGTCCGCAGCGAAGGCCGCAAAGCTCGCATTCTGGCGTTCGAGATGGTGCAGGATATCCTGCAGCGCTTCCTCGACCCGTCCAAGATTGCCGCCGCGCTGATCGGCGGAGGCCTCTAGCCGTTCGAGCAGATAGGAGACGCGCTGCTCAAGATGCGCAAAGGCGGACGCGTTGTCGTTGCCGACCGGCATACGGTCGAGACGGTCGGACAATGCCCGCAGCGCGGTCTCGATATGCTCGGAGTTTTCGCTTGCCACCGGCCGCTGCTCGCGGTTCTCCAGCGACGAGGTCAGCGCGGCGATGCGCTGTTCGAGCATCGCGAATGAATCAGCATGGCCATCGGAACGTGCAAGCTGATCGACCTTGGATGACAGGATGTGCACATCATCGCTGAGTCGCGCCAGCGCATCGTTGGATGCGACATTGGAGACGATGGCGCGGAGCGCGGCGATGGCGCCTTCGAGCTGGTGGATCGTTGATGGGTCGTCGTTGGCCCGCAGGATCAGATCAAGCTTGGCGCCGAGATTGCGGATCGCCTCGTCATAGCCGGCCAGTTGTTCGGCGGGGGTCAGCGAGCGCAATACTTCGCGAATTTCACCCAGCGCGCGTTCGATGCCGGCGAGCGCCTGGCCGTCGATGCCGCTTTGGCGGGAGTCGTCGATGCGGCGCGACAGCGAGCGGATCTCGCTCTCGATCGATTGAATCGCGCGGCGCGGCATCGCCTCGGTGATGGCGTGGCGAATTTCGGTGAGCTCGCTGCGGAAAGCGGCGATCGATTGCTCGATGTGATCGGGACGCTGCAAGGCCTCGATCTGGCTCGTGATCTTGATGAGATGACGCTCGAGCGAGGAAAAATCCGGGCCTGCTGATGCAGCCGGTGCCGTCGGCGGCGCGTAAGCTGTCATCGGTGGGGCGGCCGCCGCGATCGGCGGCGCGCTGCGCGGCGGCATTTGCCGGGGCTGGGCGTTATCGAGTTCATTCTGGCGCGCAGCGATTTCTGCGATCGCAAAGTCGAGCGAGGCCGGGCTGAGCGGAGGTGAGGGGCGATACACCTGGGCTGCCGCGCGCTCGATCAGGTCGGTCTGGCGCTGCTTGTCCGGCATCTGGGTTTGGCGTGCCGGGGCAGGGTTGGAAATCTGCGACAGCCGCGCGTCGAGGCGCGAGATGGCATCGTTCAACTGCCGCGCGACCCCCGGCTCATTGCGGGGAGGTTCACTGCGCGGCGGCTCGCTGCGCGGCTTCACCTGGGAAATCTGTTCGATCTGCCGGGCGATCGAGTCGAGCCGCTGGTGAATATCCGCGACCTCGCGGCTTTCCTGGCTGGGCATCGCCGGCCGCTGATCGTAGGGCGGACGAAAACTGGGAGGGGCGGACTCGCCGAGGGTGGAATTGAGCCAGTCGCTCAGCGACATGCCGGCCCGGCGCGCCGCGGCCTCGGCCCTGTCCCGGACGGATGGATCGATGCCTTCATTACTCCACGATACGCGCGAATTCATGCTTTCGGTCCGGTTCAAGACTTCGGCGCCCCATCTGCGCCTTCAGCCTCCCCGCGCGTCCCAATCAAGAGACAATCGAATTCCGCGCAGGTCGTCTGCCTCAGATGCCGACTTTTTCGCGTTACGGTAAATAACGGGTTAAGGAATGCCGCCACGCGGCCTTAAAGTTGGCTTCGGGATGAAATCGAGGCTGGTTTGGCCGGGGGCGAGGCGCCGGAACACCGGCAGCGACCGCCGGCGACACGACAGCCTATCCGTTGTTTTCGCGTTGGTCGTCCTGGATCGAGACGACATTGCTACGGTTGGCGCCGGCCGACAAAGCCGACAAGGCATCGAGTGCCTCTTCGCACCACTCCACCACGGCCCGCTCATGACGAACGCCCATGCGAAGTCCCAGCAGCTTGCCCACGTCCGCGGGCGAAGCGATGCCTTGCGGGAAGCGTTTGTTGAGAATGCGTTCATAGCGGGAACAACGGTCGCGGTGGTGTTCCATCCGCGCCATCAGGTCCGTACGCAAAGGTTCGATGTCGACGCTGTCGAGCGCGTAGAGCCGCACCAGGAGATCGTCCTTGATCGACGCCGGGACGCTTGGCCGGGCGGCCCAGTGCCTCAATGCGGCCCGGCCCTCCTGGGTGAGGGTGTAGACCAGCTTGTTGGGCTTGCCGGACTGCACGACTTCGCGACCCTGAATGTAGCCGCGGTCGCGAAGCCGCGTGAGTTCGCGATAGATCTGCTGGTGGTCGGCTTTCCAGAAGAACCCGATCGACGCATCGAACGTCTTGGCGAGCTCATAGCCCGTCATCGGACGTTCCGTCAGGCATGCAAGGATTGCGTCGCCCAGCGCCAAGACGCCAGCCCTCCGTCGCTTACGAACTGTCATTGACTTTATGCATAAAGTTGCATATGCGTCAATGTGCATAGTGGGGGCTAACTGTCAGAGCCCAACTTCGTCATCGCCGGACTGGAGACCTGATGACCATGACCGCCCTCGACAAGTGGTACGACTACATGAAGTCCCATGACCACGCGGCGCTCTGGGATCTGCTTCACCCTGACGCGGTATTCGAAAGCCCCGTCGTGCATACGCCGCAACGCGGGCGCGACATCACATTCAAATATCTGTCGAGCGCGGAAAAGGTGCTGGGCGGCCCGGGCTTCCGATATATCGGCGAATGGCGCAGCGACACCGGCGCGGTCCTCGAATTCGAAAACGAGATCGAGGGGATCAAGCTCAACGGCGTCGATATCATCAGTTTCAGCGAGGATGGCCGGATCACGCATTTCAAGGTCATGGTACGCCCGCTCAAGGCGATCAACCTGCTGCATCGCTTGATGGGGGAGCAACTCGCAAAGCAGTAAGGGAATTGTCCGGCGCTGTAATGCCGCAATGGCGGCGCGGATATTTGCCGCCTTGCTCATTCCCTAGGACCTCCGGAACCGGTTAAGGTCTGTTTCCGGAACACCGCAAAATTTCGCTTCAACGCCGCCGCCAACTTTAGCCTGCCCCTGCCGGAGAACACCATGCCGATCTACAAAGCACCCCTGGAAGACGTCACCTTCCTGCTCAATGATGTGTTTCAGATCGACCGCTACGACAATCTTCCAGGATTCAGCGATGCCTCCGCCGATGTGCGGGAGGCGGTTTTGAATGAGGCGGCCAAACTCAGCGAGGAAGTGCTGCAGCCGCTCAATCGCGTCGGCGATCTGGAGGGCTGCACCCGCCATGACGACGGCAGCGTGACGACCCCGAAAGGTTTCAAGGAGGCTTTCAAACAGGTGGCCGAGGGCGGCTGGCTCGGCCTCTCGGCGCCGGTGGAATATGGTGGTCAGGGCCTGCCGGTCACGCTGAGCCAGGCCGTCAACGAGTTCCAATGCTCGGCGAATATGGCGTTTTCCATGTATGGCGGTCTGACCATGGGCGCGACCGCGGCGCTGATCGTGCATGGCAAACCCGAGCAGAAGCAAATGTTCGTGCCGAAGATGGTGGCCGGTGAATGGACCGGCACCATGAATCTCACCGAGCCGCAATGCGGCACCGATCTCGGTCTATTGCGCACCAAGGCCGTCAAGCAGGCCGATGGCAGCTACAAGATTACCGGGACCAAGATTTTCATCTCCGCCGGCGAGCACGATCTGGTCGAAAACATCATCCATCTGGTGCTGGCTCGAATCGAGGGCGCACCCGCCGGCATCAAGGGCGTGTCGCTGTTCGTGGTGCCGAAGATCCTCGTCAATGCCGATGGCACGCTCGGCGCACGCAATGGCGTGACCTGCGGTTCGATCGAACACAAGATGGGCATTCACGGCAATTCGACCTGCGTGATGAATTATGACGGCGCCACCGGCTGGCTGATCGGCGAAGAAAACAAGGGCATGCAGGGCATGTTCGTGATGATGAACGAGGCGCGGTTGGGGGTGGCGGTGCAGGGGCTGGCGCAGTCCGAGGTCGCCTACCAGAACGCCGCGGCCTATGCCCGCGACCGGCTGCAGGGCCGCTCGCTATCCGGGCCAAAGGCGCCGGACAAGCCGGCCGATCCAATCATCGTGCACCCGGACGTGCGCCGCACGCTGCTCACCATTCGCGCCTTCAATGAGGCGGCGCGAGCGATGGTGGTTTGGACCGCGCTGAAGAGCGACGTCGCCCACCGCTCCAGCGACCCGAAGGACCGAGAGGCAGCGGACGACCATATGGGGCTGATGACGCCGGTCATGAAAGGCTTTCTCACCGATGCCGGCTTTGCCAACGCGGTGCAGGCGCAGCAGATGTATGGCGGCCACGGCTATATCGCCGAGCAGGGCATGGAGCAGTTCGTGCGCGATGCGCGCATCGCCATGATCTATGAGGGCGCCAACGGTATTCAGGCACTCGATCTCGTTGGGCGCAAACTGCCGCGCGACGGTGGCCGCGCCGTGATGTCCTTCTTCGGCGAGGTTGCCTCTTTCGCCAAGGAACATGGCGCGGAGGAGGCCATGAAGCCCTTTGTGGCGCCGCTTTCCACCGCGCTCGGCCATCTGCAGCAGGCCACCACCTGGCTGATGCAGAATGCGATGATGAAGCCGGACAACGCCGGTGCCGCCGCCACCGATTACCTGCACCTGTTCGGCCTCGTCACCCTCGGCTACATGTGGGCGCGGATGGCGAAAGTCGCGCACGACAAGATTGCAGGCGGCGGCGCGACGACTTATCTGACGACCAAGCTGGTGACCGGCCGATTCTTCATGGAACGGATGTTGCCGGAAACGTCGGTGAATCTTGCGCGCATCCAGACCGGAAGCGCGACTATCATGGAATTGGCGGCCGAAACCTTCTGACCGGAGAAACCCTTCCCGCGGCCGCTCAACAATCCGCCGCGGGCCACTTCCAAATCGCTTATATATTATGATCCTCATACCAGGAGGGCGTCATGCCTGAGGCATATATCTACGATCACGTTCGCACGCCGCGCGGCCGCGGCAAGGCCGATGGCGCGCTGCATGAGGTGACCGCGGTGGCGCTGGCGACCGCGCCGCTGAAGGCGCTCAAGGAGCGCAACAACCTGGCCGAAGGCATCGTCGACGACGTCATCCTCGGCGTGGTCGATCCGGTCGGCGAGGCCGGCTCCGACATCGCGCGCTTCGCGGCGCTCAACGCCGGTCTCGGCGAATCCGTTCCCGGCGTCCAGATCAGCCGGTTCTGCGCCTCCGGTCTCGATGCGGTGAATTTCGCCGCCGCCCAGATCATGAGCGGCCAGCATGAACTCACCATCGGCGGGGGTGCCGAGTCCATGAGCCGGGTCGGCATCGGCGCCTCCGGCGGCGCCTGGCCGATGGATCCTTCGATCGCGGTGCCGGCCTATTTCATGCCGCAAGGGGTATCCGCCGATCTGATCGCGACCAAATACGGCTTTTCGCGCGATGACGTCGATGCCTATGCGGTGCAGAGCCAGCAGCGCGCGGCGAAAGCCTGGGACGAGGGCCGCTTCAAGAATTCGGTGATCCCGGTGAAGGACGTCAACGGCCTTACCATTCTTGCCAAAGACGAACACATGCGGCCGACCACGACGATGCAGTCGCTTGGCCAGTTGCAGCCTTCATTCGTGACGGTAGGCCAGATGGGCGGCTTCGACGCGGTGGCGATCCAGTCGCATCCCGAAATCGAACGCATCAATTACGTGCATCACGCCGGCAATTCGTCCGGGATCGTCGACGGCGCCGGAGCGGTTCTGCTCGGCAGCAAGGAGGCAGGCAGCAAGTACGGCCTGAAGCCGCGCGCAAGAATCCGCGCCTTTACCAATATCGGCTCGGAGCCTGCGATGATGCTGACCGGTCCGGTCGACGTGACCGAGAAACTGTTCGAACGCTCGGGGATGAAGAAATCCGACATCGACCTGTTCGAATTGAACGAGGCATTTGCCTCGGTGGTGTTGCGCTATATGCAGGCCTTCGACATCGACAGCGCCAAGATCAACGTCAATGGCGGCGCCATCGCGCTCGGCCATCCGCTCGGGGCGACCGGCGCGATGATTCTCGGCACCGTGCTCGACGAGCTCGAGCGCACCAACAAATCGACCGCGCTGGTCACGCTGTGCATCGGCGGCGGCATGGGTACCGCGACAATCATCGAGCGGGTGTGATTTCTTCCCTCTCTCCTTGTGGGAGAGGGTGGCGAGAACGAGCGGAGCGAGTTCGAGACGGGTGAGGGGTTTGTCTCCGCGGATAGAGACCCCTCATCCGGCACGGACTTCGTCCGTGCCACCTTCTCCCACAAGGGGAGAAGG